>JAGBVQ010000166.1 GCA_017630245.1 Alistipes sp.
CCACGAGCAACAATGCGCCAACCTTGTCGGCGATCTCGCGCATACGCTTGTAGTCCCACTCGCGCGAGTATGCCGAAGCACCACCCACGATGAGCTTAGGCTTGCACTCGAGAGCCTTCTGCTCCATAGCGTCGTAGTCAACCATACCGGTCTCGGGATCGAGCTGGTAGCCTACAGCGTTGAAGAACTTACCCGACATATTTACCGGCGAACCGTGCGAGAGGTGACCACCGTGCGAGAGGTCAAGACCCATAAATGTATCACCCGGCTTGAGGATGGCGAAGAATACCGCCATATTAGCCTGAGCACCCGAGTGGGGCTGTACGTTGGCGTATTCTGCACCGTAGAGCTGGCAGAGGCGCTCGCGAGCAATAGACTCAACTTTGTCTACAACCTCGCAACCACCGTAGTAACGTGCGCCGGGATAACCCTCAGCGTATTTGTTTGTGAGCACTGAACCCATAGCCTGCATAACCTGCTCGCTTACGAAGTTCTCTGATGCGATAAGCTCGATGCCTCGCATCTGACGACTACGCTCCTCGTCAATAAGTCCGAAAATTTTGAGATCTCTTTCCATACTATGTTGTTGTTTATCGAATTTTCTCTAAAAACCGAACAAAAGTACTACTTTGTTGCGAGATTTTCGTATATTTGGCCGATATTTATTCACATTTTAGGAACAAAAATGAAAAGTACGCTATAATATGATGAAAATAGAGAGATTGTTATTGGCTATTATCCTACTTGTAATGGTTGGATGTACGGCCGATTTTGATGAGGCGATAACCCTCAGCGAAAAGGAGGTGAAGGCGATGTTCTCGCACAAGGATGTTGTTGAGAATGCGCTTACGGTGAAGTTTTCGCGTGAGGCGGCAGACGAGATTGCGATCTCGCGAACTCGAAGCGGAGAACTTACAACCGGAAATATAACTCTTGATGAGATTTGTCGCGAGTTTGATGTCGTGGAGATCGAGCGTCTATTCCCCGTAAATAAGTATGAGGCTCGTAAACGCAAGATGGGTCTTGATCAGTGGTATGTGGTCAAGGTTGGTGGTCGACGTTCGGCAGGTGAGACTGCGGTGCAACTTCAGAAGATGAAGGGGGTGCAGTCGGTGGCTCCACAGGTGAAGGTTAAGCGTATGGGTATGAGTGTGGTACACTATGCAACTGAGGAGGAAATTACTGCCATTTCGGCTAAAAACACAACGAGAGCAGATAAAGGTTTCAACGATCCGCTACTCCCCGAGCAGTGGATGCTCAAGAATATAGGCTCGGAGTCGGATTATTACGGCGAGGAGGGCTTTATTGCAGGTGCCGATATCAATGTCGAGGGTGCGTGGAAGTTGTGCGGTGGTACAAATAATGTGATTGTCTCGGTTGTAGATGGCGGTATTGAGTACACTCACCCTGACCTTGCTGCCAATATGTGGGAGGGCATTGGTCGCAACTTCGTTGGTAATAAGAACGGTAGTACGAATATTACTGCAGACGAGCACGGAACGCACGTTGCAGGTACGGTTGCAGCGGTAAGTAATAACGGAATCGGTATTGCGGGAATTGCAGGAGGCCGAGGATATAATGACGGTGCGAAGATTATGAGTTGTCAGATCTTCTCGGACGACAGCGCATCTGATGCAGAGACGGCTGCTGCGATTGTCTTTGCGGCTGATAATGGATCGGTGATTAGCCAGAATAGCTGGGGCTACCCGATTGATTATGTATATAATGAGACAACCTTTTCTGCTCGTCTTGGTGCTATCAAGGATGCTATTGATTACTTCGTGCAGATGGCAGGTATGGATGAGAGCGGTGAGAAGCAGGTGGGTCCGATGGCTGGTGGTGTTGTGATCTTTGCGGCTGGAAATGACGGAAAGCAGCAGAGCGAATACCCCGCTTCTTACAGTAAATGTTTGAGCGTAGCGGCGATGACGGGTATGTATAAGGCGTCGTGGTTCTCGACCTATTCGACCGCAGTTGATATCTTGGCTCCGGGTGGAGATTCAGCTAGTCAAACAAAGCATACAACTTATGCCGGATGGAATCTAAGTACGTTGCCTACCCATATTAAGAATGGCGATACATACAAGGAGGATGGTAAAACCTATGTCATTGATTATGTGCGTACTCCCGGTTATGGATATATGATAGGAACATCTATGGCGTGTCCTCACGTTTCGGGTGCAGCTGCGCTGATTGTGTCATACTGTGGTGGCGAGGGCTTTACCAATACTCGTCTTACGGAACTGCTGCTCAGCACGGCAAAGAACATAGATAATTATCAGGATTCGGCGCATCGAGGCAAGGTCGGTAAGTTGGTTGATGTAACCGCAGCCTTCGAGAAGGGCGGCCCGGGCACGAACTATACTCCGTTTACCTACCCTATAATTACTCTGAAGGGCGAGTCGAATGAACTCTTCCTGCTCAAGGGCGAGAAGTCTCAGATTGTCTATGAGTTGCAGAATTGCGACAGAGTCGAGGTGAGCGATCCGAAGATTGAGATGTTGCAGGTTGGCGATGGTTTGATTCTGAATATCGACACTTCGCTCTATGAGTTAGGTACTTATAAGGTGACTATCACGGGTCATAACGATGATGGCGATAGCACTGCTGTGTTTACCTTCCACGTGGAGGAGATCTCGGCAGACCTCTACCCTAACCCCTTCGATGATGAACTTAATGTCCGCCTTGCGAAGATTAAGGGCGATTGGCGAGATTGTCCTGCGCATATCAGCGTTACCAATTCTGCAGGTGCTAAGGTCTTTGATCTTGACGTTCAGTTTGAGGGTCGTTTCCCGATCCATCTGAATACCGAAAAACTCAATCCGGGACGATATCAGGTCTCTGTAGATGTCGAGTATGAGGGCTTCCGTCAAACAGTTAAACGCAGTGTGGTTAAACGTTAATTTGTGAAAGGAGTAATATTATGAAAAAGATATTTTTAACCATTGTTACATCAACTGTCGCTTTAATAGTCTCGGCGCAGGATTTTGCGGTTGTAAATCCCAATTCCCGCACGGCTGCAATGGGTGATGCTACAGTTTCGGCTACGGCTGATGCCTACTCGATTTACAACAACGCGGCGGCACCTCTGTTCGAGTATCAGAGTGTGCAGGCTGCATATACCTATACCTCGTTAAATTCAAAGAAATTTGATGAGGGATTGATGGCGTTGGCTGGCTATGTGAAGATTGGCCAGCGTCACTCGATTGCTTTCGGTGGTCGACTCTTTAACGAGCCGATGTATGCGACTGATGGAGAGTACCCGTTTTTCCCGACAGACGAGAATGGTAATATTCCCTCCATGTTTGGTCCTTTGTCGCGCCCCAATAGCAAGTCGCTCGAGGTGGCTTATGGTCTGAAGGCCAGCGATAAGGTGGCTTTGGCTCTTACGGCTCGCTATCTCCACTATGCCAACGGCTTGGGCGACAAATATTCGGCTCTGAATTTCGATTTGGCCCTCTACTCGCAGTTGCCGATGTCTTACCGTGCGGGAGCTATGCTGAATATTGGTGCGCAGATCTCGAATGCAGGCTTCTCTCTAACCAATGATGGATTTACCCAACCCCTGACCGCAAAGGTTGGAGTTTCGCTCTATAACCCCTTTGGCGATGCACATTCGTTGCTTGCTGCCGTTGATCTGGGTTATCGCGTAGCTCCTGCAGGAATGAATGGCAAAAATGGAATTCAGGCAAATTTGGGTCTGGAGTATTCACTTATGCAGTTAATTAAGTTCCGCGCAGGTTATGCACATAATCTCCACGACTACGCAACGCTCGGTCTTGGCTTGAGATTTATGCACGTTCAGATTGATGGCTCGTATTGGATTTCGGCCAAAAATTGCCCCTATAACAGAGTCTTCCGTGTAGGCATTGGCCTAGAGTTTTAACCAAAGGTTAAAGAGTATGAAACAGAAGATTCTTTTTGTCTGCCTCGGTAATATCTGTCGCTCGCCGGCGGCGGATGGAATTATGCACGATCTGGTAGCCAAAGCGGGTGCCGAGGGGCGTATCTATATCGACTCGGCGGGTACTTATGCCGGCCATACGGGCGAGTTGCCCGATCCTCGTATGCGTGCTGCAGCTGCACGTAGAGGCTATAACTTTACCCATCGTGCTCGCCAAATCCGCGAGAGTGACTTTTATGATTTTGATCGTATAATCGTGATGGATGACTATAACTACGAGAGCGTTCATCGCCTTGCTCCGTCGCGTGAGTATTCGAACAAAATCTATCGTATGTGCGAATTCTTTACCACCTTTGCCGAGCGCTGGTCGCACGTTCCTGATCCCTATTATGAGGGCGCTGAAGGCTTTGAACTGGTGCTCGATATGCTTGAGGAGGGTTGCCGTAATCTACTTGCTGATTTGGAGCAGTAATTAGCCGTAAATAACACTTCGTAAAATCCTATTTTTCGGAATAGTCTTTGCGTATGCATAGCCGAATCTAAAACTTTGGCTATGGTACGAAAGAGTCCGAATCCTATTGCCGTACAACATCGTAGAGCTGACTTTGCGCTGCTCTATCTTCGGTTGTTTGTGGGCGGTGTGGTCTTGTTGCATAATATCGGCAAGATGCAGACCTACAATGAGATAATCGAGGGATATCCTCCGCTTATCTTTGATAGCCCAACTCTTACGTTTGCCGTATTTTCGATTGCAGAGGTGGCCTTTGCGATGTTGATAATGTGTGGATTGTGGGTGCGATTCTCGTCGTTTCTGATGGCTTTGGGTATGTCCCTGTCAATCTTTGTTGTGGTGCCTACTGCCGGTATGA
>JAGBVQ010000167.1 GCA_017630245.1 Alistipes sp.
CACAGTGTGTCGCAGCGGCTCCACATTTACGTTAAACTCTGATACTGACGCTGTTGGCGCATTTTTTGACGCATAGTAGACAGGCCCAACAAACCACACTGCATTTGTGAGGGCAGATGACCAGACGCGACTATGTGGTTCGTAAAATACATCCCTGCATCAAGTTTGAGTTCACCTCCGAGCTCTCTACTCGGAAAATCGACACAAAAATACGCTCTTTTTTTTACAAAAAAAAGCCGACAGCGATATTTTATTTCAATTTTTTCAACAAATTTCACTTTGCCGTAGAGCGTTTTCCGTCCGAGCCCGCCGATAAAATCCGCAACCCATATCAAAAACGAGTTTTTCAAACTACAAACCGCTATTTTTTATGGACAAATTCGCAAAAAAAGTTTTGAAAAACGTAATAAAAAGGCTAAATTTGCAAGGAAATTTGACAAACTGCGAAATTTCCGCGCTTAACACGTTCAAACTAACAACAAAATATACTTCAATTTTTTATGAAACGAGATCTCCTAATCGAACAAATTGCCGATGCAGACAAGGTTTGGGACGTTGTCATTGTCGGTGGCGGTGCAACCGGTCTTGGCTGTGCAGTTGATGCAGCAATGCGCGGTTTCAGCGTAGCTCTTTTTGAGCAGAATGACTTTGCAAAGTGTACCTCGAGCCGCAGTACCAAGTTGGTACACGGTGGCGTACGTTACCTCCAGAAGGGTGATGTTGCCCTGGTACGCGAGGCACTCCACGAGCGTGGTCGTCTGCGCCGCAACGCACCCCACTTGGTGAAGAACCAGTCGTTCCTCATCTCGAACTACTCGTGGTGGGATAACTTCCTCTACACCTGCGGTTTGACTGTTTACGATATGCTTTCGTGGGGAGGTCTTGGCCTGGGTCGCTCGTACTTCATCCCGAAGGGTCGTGTCAAGAAGTATCTGCCCAAGATCAATCACGATGGTCTGAAGGGTGGCGTTATCTACCGCGACGGTCAGTTCGACGATGCTCGTTTGGCAATCAACCTCGCACAGACTACTGTCGAGCACGGCGGTTGCCCCATCAACCAGATGACCGTTAAGTCGATGTTGCACGACCAGCAGGGCAAAGCTGCCGGCGTTGTTGTTGTCGATAATGAGAGCGGAAAGGAGTACTCGGTGAAGGCAAAGGCTGTTATCAATGCAGCAGGTTGCTTCGTAGACGATATTATGAAGATGGACTCGGACAGCCACACCAAGATGGTTGTTCCCAGCCAGGGTGTTCACATCGTGCTGGATATGAAGTTCTTGCAGAGCGACTACGCTATTATGGTTCCCAAGACTTCGGATGGTCGCGTACTCTTCGCAGTGCCTTGGCACGGCAGAGTGGTTGTTGGTACCACCGACATCGTTCGTGAGACTGCCGAGATGGAGCCGCGTCCCCTCGAGGAGGAGATCGACTTTATCCTCAACACCGCAGCTCTCTATATGAATCCCGCTCCGACCCGCAAGGATATCCTCTCGGTATTCGCAGGTCAGCGCCCTCTGGCAGCGCCCAAGAAGGAGGGTAAGAGCACCAAGGAGATCTCGCGTAGCCACAAGGTGTTGGTTTCGGAGAACAACCTGATCACCATCACCGGTGGTAAGTGGACTACCCACCGCCGTATGGCTGAGGACACCATCGACAAGGTAATCTCTTTGGGTCTGCTTCCCAAGGCTAAGTGTCAGACATACAACTACAAAGTTCACGGCTGGCGTCCGAATCCCAACCTCGACGATCATATGTACGTTTACGGTAGCGACCAGGAGGCAATCCTCGATCTGGCAAAGGAGAACATCGCATTTGGCGAGAAACTCTCGGAGAAGTTCGACTACACCGTAGCTGAGGTTATTTGGGCAGTTCGTGAGGAGATGGCTCGCAACGTTGATGACGTTCTGGCACGCCGCGTTCGTATGCTCTATGTTGATGCTCGCGAGGCTTCGGCTGTAGCTCCCAAGGTTGCTGCAGTTATGGCTGCCGAGTTGGGTAAAGACCAGCAGTGGATTGACGAGCAGGTAGCTGCATTCCAGGAGATCGCATCGCACTATTACCTCGACTAATCAAGACCGGGAAATACTTAAAACTTCGATTGAGCAACCCGCCTAAAGAAGGTGGGTTGCTTTTCTTTTGCTCTTCACAACAACAATTTTGCATAAAATATGCCCAGAAAATTACGTTGAGCGTATAACGAAACTGCAAAATCACTATATTTGCACAAAGAACGTGACATTTATAAATAGGGAGATTATGAGAGAATCGGCAAGACACAAACTTTTGATAGGCCTCAAGGAGTACTCACTGATGGCACTCGGTATGTTTATCTACGCCTTCGGATGGATCGGCTGTATCCTTCCGGCAAACTGTATGGGTGGCGGCGCCAGCGGTGTCAGCCTCTTGATCTACCACCTCATTGGCGGTACAGTTTCGATGGGTGTGATTCTCTTTGCCCTCAACGCTTTGCTGCTCTTAATCGCGGGCTTTGTAGTGGGTTGGCGATTCGGAATCAAGACTATCTATTGTATTGTGGTTCTGTCGATTGCGATGAGTACGCTGCAATCTCTCATCCCTGCCGGAATGGACCTCTTCCAATTGGATAATCGTCTGCTCTCGGCGATCCTCGGAGGTATCTCCGCAGGTATTGGTGTGGCTATCTGCTTCAGCCAGGGAGGCTCGACCGGCGGAACCGATATCGTGGCGATGATCATCAACAAATATCGCAAAGTCAGCTACGGCCGTATCGTGGTCTTCTCGGACTTCATTATCATCGCTTCAGCGCTTTTGGTTAGCGATTTAGGTATCGACGGTGTGATCTATGGTTACATCTTTGTAGCGGTATTTGGCTACACGGTCGATATGATCCAGGCCGGAAACAACCACTCGAACCAGATATTTATCGTTACGCACGACTATAAGGCTATGGCCGACGCTATGCTCTACAAGGCTAACCGCGGTGCTACGCTACTCGATGCTCAGGGCTGGTATTCGAAGGAGGAGAAGAAGATCGTTATGGTTGTCTGCCGCAAGCGCGACACCTCGATGATTCTCAAGATTGCCAAGTCGGTAGATCCCTATGCCTTCATCTCGGTTGGCTCGGTGATGGGTGTCTATGGCAAGGGCTTCGATGCTCTCAACAAGGTCTGATTTCGCACCGCACGCCTGAGCTTAAATCCCCGAAAATATGCCTCTCTATGCCGATATAGTGCTACCACTCTATCAGCCGACCTATACATTTGAGGTCGTCGAGGGGTGTGGTATACTTGTGGGTGATGCCGTAGCCGTTCAGTTCGGTGCAAAGGCGGTCTACACGGGCATCGTGTGGCGTATTCACGACAAGCGCCCCAACGCCAAACGCATCAAAACCGTATCTCAAAGATTATACGATCAACCGCTGCTCACTCCCGATCAGATGAGATTCTGGGAGTGGATTGCCGACTACTATATGTGTACGCTCGGCGAGGTTATGCGTGTGGCTTTGCCAGCCCTCATAAAGCCCAAAGGGGCCGACGAGGAGGCCTTCGAGCGAGAGCAATTCCGCCCCCGCACCGAGGGCTTCGCAAGGTTGGCAGAGGCTGTTTCCACCGAAGAGAGGGCAAAGATGGAGCGCCGTGCACCCAAACAATACGAACTGCTCACCCTGCTCGAGGAGCGAGGTGAATTGCGTCGCGCAGAGTGTGACCCGACAGCGCTGACGGCACTGCGCAAAAAAGGCTTTGTCAAGATTGTTGAACGCGAGATTGACCACTCGTCAATGGCTACCGATTTTGCGACGCTGCCGACTCTATCAGAAAAGCAACAAGAGGCGCTGGAGCAAATCTCGACGGGCTTTGATCAAGTGCAGACCGTTCTGCTGCGAGGCGTTACCGGCTCGGGCAAGACCGAGATATATATGCACCTTATATCCAGCGTGTTGAAGGCTGGAGGTGATGTGCTCTACCTGGTACCCGAAATCGCAATGACCTCCCAACTTTTGGAGAGAGTAAAGAGAGTATTCGGCGAGAGGGTCACCCCATATCACTCAAAAATCACAAACCTTCGTCGCAGCGAGATCTACCGCCGACTGCGTCGCTCGGAGGGGGGTGAGGTGGTACTCGGAACACGTTCAGCGCTCTTCCTTCCGTTGAAGAGGTTGCAGCTGGTCATTGTCGATGAGGAGCACGACTCAAGCTACAAACAGACCGAGCCGGCTCCGCGCTATCAGGGCCGTGATGCTGCGATAATGTTGGCGCATCTGTACGGTGCAAAGGTGGTGTTGGGTAGCGCTACGCCCTCAATCGAAAGTTATGTGCGTGCTGCCACAGGAAAGTACCGCGAAGTGGTTCTTTCGGAGCGATATGGCGGAGCGCAACTGCCCGATGTAATCATTTCGGATACGATCCGCGCCGCAAAGCGAGGCGAGCGCAAATCCCATTTCAACAAGATCCTGCTCGACAAAATCGAGGAGCGTTTAGAGCGCGGCGAGCAGATTCTCCTGCTGCAAAATCGTCGAGGAGTCTCTCCCTTCGTATCGTGTGGCGAGTGCGGCTGGACGGCACGCTGCCCCCATTGCAACGTCACCCTGACACTCCACGGCGGCAATAAACTCGTCTGCCACTACTGTGGTCACTCAATCCCGATGCCCCACCGCTGCCCCGCCTGCCAAACAGCCGAGGTGGCCCTTATGGGATTCGGAACAGAGAAGATCGAACAGGAGATTGCAGCCCTCTTCCCCGCGGCCCGCATCGCTCGATTGGATCGTGATACGATGACCTCGGAGAGTGCCTGCAACCGCATTGTCGAGGCCTTCGAACGTGGCGAAACAGATATCCTGGTCGGCACTCAGATAATCACTAAAGGCTTTGATTTCTCGAGAGTTACGCTTGTCGGCGTGCTTAATGCCGACAACCTGCTCAATGCACCCGACTACCGAGCCGCAGAGCGAGCCTTCCAGACAATTATGCAGTTTGCCGGACGAGGTGGTCGAGGAGCTGCGCGTGGCGAGGTTGTAATCCAAACCGCCGAGCCTGATCACCCCATTCTGCAGCAAGTTCTCAGGGGCGACTACGACTCAATGGCACGCGAACAGTCGGCCGAACGTCAATCCTTCTTATATCCGCCATATTCGCGCCTTGTGGGAATCACAATGCGCTATAGCGATGCAACTACTCTGCACCGTGCCGCCGCAGAGTTGGCTGAAGAGTTGCGCCAACGCTTCTCGCGCAGAGTCCTCGGCCCGACAATTCCGCCCGTGGACCGAATCCGTGGCGAACACATTATCGAGATTATGCTCAAGATCGAGAGCGGAGCCTCATTTGCCCGCGCTCGAAAAATCCTTCACGCTGAGTTAGAGGAGGTTACCCGCAAACCCGAATACCGCAAGATTGTAACCATTTGCAATGTCGATGCTTCGTAAAATACTCTCTGATGTGGTGGCTCTGCTCTTCCCTCGCGAATGTGCCATCTGTGGCGAAGCGCTTGCCGATGGCGAGGAGGGAATATGTTCGAAGTGTCGCTTCCGAATCCCGATGACCGGATTTGCCGAGATGGAGTGCAATCCGATGATCGAGCGACTCTCGGCTCAGGTGCCGATAGAGCACGCCTCGGCCCTCTTCTTTTTCGTGGCCGAGAGCAATTGGCGCAAGGTTATTCACGACTTCAAATATCACGGCCGCTGGGCCTATGCCCGCAAGTTGGGCAGATGGTTTGGCCACATCCTCAAAAGGAGTGGAAATTACGAAAATATTGACCTTGTTGTCCCCGTGCCGCTACACCTTCGCAAGCGAATCCATCGCGGTTATAATCAGTCGGATTACATCGCTGACGGCATAGCTTCGGTGCTCGGAACGAAGGTGGCGCACCACGCCCTCGCACGCTTGGTAAACAACGAGAGCCAGACCCACCATCAGCGTAACGAACGTTGGAAAAATGTCGATGGAATCTTTCGTGTACGAGGAGCCGAGCAACTCGCCGGCCGCCACATCCTGCTCGTAGACGATGTCTTCACCACGGGAGCAACTATCATCTCCTGCTGCGATGCGATACTCGCCGAGTGCAAGGATGTTAAAATCAGCGTTGTAACTTTAGCCGTGTCGCAAAAGGAATTTGGCTTCGACCGCTTCTAAACTCATCTAAAAGTTTCATATACTTTTCAACAGGCAAAGGAGCCCCAGAGGGCGCTGAGTGCGGATATTTACCTACGGTAAGGGGTTATGAACAGGGTTGTTAACAAAGTTGCGGAGCAAGGGTTTGTTTCTTCGGCAATCTTTGCATACATTTGTTGTTCTAAATTTCAGAAACAGATATGGCTAAAGAGTTCAATAAATATTCGTCGCGTAATCGCGAAGCATACGAAGCAATGACCGATGTTGCAGCAACCGTACCGCCGCAGGCTGTAGAGTTGGAGGAGGCAGTGCTGGGTGCGCTGATGCTCGAGAGGGACAGTATCATCACCGTTCAGGAGTTTGTCACACCCGACGCCTTCTATACCGAGGAGCACCGCTTGATCTACAAGGCTATCAACGACTTGGCTGCCGAGCTCAAACCCATCGACCTCTTTACCGTCACCGAGAAACTCCGTTCGCAGAAGCAACTCACCAAGGTAGGTGGTGCAACCTATCTGGCTCAGCTTACCCGCAAGGTCGGATCGGCTGCAAACGTCGAGTTCCACGCCAAGATCGTGGCTCAGAAGTATGTGCAGCGTGAACTCATCCGCTCGGCAACCGAGATTCAGCGCCGCTCGTACGACGAGGAGACCGACGTAAACGAACTTATCGGCTTCGCCGAGAGCTCGATCTTCAAGGTGGCTGAGGGACACGTTAAACGTTCGGTGCAGAGCGCAAAGGATATCCTCGACGCCACAATCAAACAGATCGAGGAGGCGAGCAAAAAGGGTGGTGCGTTCAACGGCGTACCCTCTGGATTTATGGATCTCGACCGCCTGACACTCGGCTGGCAGCCCTCGGATTTGATCATCGTAGCAGCACGTCCTGCGATGGGTAAGACCGCCTTCGTACTCTCAATGGCTCGAAATATGGCCGTGGAGCACGAGAATGGCGTAGCTTTCTTCTCGCTTGAGATGTCGGCAACGCAGCTGATGATGCGTCTGGTCGTTGCCGAAACCGGTCTGAAGAGCTCCGATATCCGTAGCGGACGCCTTACGCCAGAGCAGTGGCGACACCTCGAGGTTAAGAGCAAGCCCCTGGGTAATGCCCCGATATTTATCGACGATACGCCGGCACTGTCGGTATTCGAGTTCCGCTCGAAGGCCCGCCGTCTGAAACTTACCAACGATATTAAGATTATCATAATCGACTACCTCCAGCTGATGACCGGTCCGCAGGATTCGAAGGGTAACCGTGAGCAGGAGGTGGCTTTCATCTCGCGTACGCTGAAGGCTATCGCAAAGGAGTTGAACGTTCCGATTATCGCCCTCTCGCAGCTGAACCGTACCACCGAGTCGCGTGGCGGCTCGAAGCGTCCGCAGCTCTCGGATCTCCGTGAGTCGGGTGCAATCGAGCAGGATGCAGATATCGTAGCATTCATCCACCGCCCCGAGTATTACGGTATGACCGTGACCGAGGAGGGTGTGCCGACGGCCGGTATGGCTGAGATTATCGTTGCCAAGCACCGTAACGGAGCTGTCGATACGATCAACCTGCGATTCCTGAACGATCAGGCTCGATTTGCCGATATGGATGTGGCAGGCGTACCCCTCGGTGGCAATGCCCCCACACCACAGTATGAGGATTATGCCAGCGAGGCTATGACCGGCGGAGCTACAATGGGCGACCCGCTCGGTGCACTGCCCAACAACGAATTTGATCTCAGCACACCTGCTCCGACAGAGGACGCCCCCTTCTAAACCCGAAGCATAGCCAATAACTCAAGAGTAATTTCGTCACAAAATGTTCGTAAAGACCTACGCAGGAGCCATTGTTGGCATTGACGCCGTAACCGTGACCGTCGAGGTCAACCTCGCCGAAAGCGGCCTGGGCCTCTTTCTTGTCGGCTTGCCCGACAACGCCGTGAAGGAGAGCGAGCAGCGCATCCGCTCGGCATTTGAGAACTCGGGTATGCGTATGACCGCCAAGAAGATTGTGGTCAATCTCGCACCTGCCGACCTGCGCAAGGAGGGTGCAGCATTCGACCTGCCGATAGCTGTGGCAATGCTGGCTGCAACCTCACAGGTTGTAGACGAAAAGCTCCCCTCTACGATGTTTGCCGGCGAGTTGTCGCTCGATGGCAGCGTGAAGGGCGTGAAGGGTATTCTACCGCTGGTGGTCAAGGCTCGCGAAGAGGGACTAAAGCGAGTTATACTTCCGCTCGAGAATGCCGCAGAGGGTGCGGTAGTTGATGGTATCGATATTATCGGCGTGCGCTCACTCGGCGAGGTTGTTGGCTATCTGAATGGAGATATTTCGATCGAGCCGACCGTTAGTGGCGAGTTTGTCGAGAGCGTAGCAGCCCTGAATCGCTACATCGAGGACTTCTCGGATGTGAAGGGTCAGGCGCAAGTTAAGCGTGCGCTGGAGATCGCAGCTGCCGGAGGTCACAACGTAATAATGATTGGCGCTCCCGGCTCGGGAAAGACTATGCTGGCACGCCGTCTGCCCTCGATTATGCCCCCGATGACCCTCGAGGAGGCTCTCGAAGCAACCAAGATTCACTCGGTGGCCGGCAAGCTTGGTACCACGGCAGGCCTGCTTACGCAGCGCCCATTCCGCGCTCCGCACCATCTCACATCACAAGTGGCTCTGATTGGTGGCGGTCAATCGCCGCAGCCCGGCGAGGTGTCGCTGGCTCACAACGGAATTCTCTTCCTTGACGAGCTCCCCGAGTTCGGCCGCAACGTACTCGAAGTGTTACGCCAACCTCTTGAAGATAAGAAGATTACCGTGTCGCGTGCAAGATATAGCGTGGAGTATCCCGCAAACTTCTCGCTCGTGGCTTCGATGAACCCCTGCCCCTGCGGATACTACAACCACCCGACAAAGGAGTGTACCTGTCCGCCATCGGCCGTACATCGCTATATGTCGCGCATATCGGGACCTCTTCTCGACCGCATTGACCTGCACATCGAAGTAACGCCAGTACCACTTTCGGAGATGATGTCCGAGCGAGTGGAGGAGTCAAGCGATGCTGTACGCGAGAGAGTTATACGCGCTCGACTCATCCAGTCGGAGCGATTCAAGGGCTTGGGCATTCACACAAACTCGATGATGAACTCGAAGATGTTGCGTGAATATTGCCCGCTCGACGAGCGCTCTCGTCTGCTTCTGGAGAGGGCTATGGCTCAACTGAATCTCTCGGCTCGCGCGCACGATCGCATAATCAAGGTTGCCCGCACGATTGCCGACCTTGCCGGTCAGGAGCAGATCAACGCCACACACATCTCAGAGGCCATCACCTACCGCACTCTCGACCGCGAATCGTGGGGCCGCTAAACTAAGGCACATATATAATATGGTATAAAAAGAGAGCTGTTCAACTTTATGTTGAACAGCTCTCTCCCCTTAAAATTAACCCAAAATTGCTAACGTCGAAGAATCTCTCCCAGATAGGCATCCAAAAACAGAAGTTCGTGGTCGCCACAAATCACCTCCGAGAATAGTAGATCTTCATCGCTAACAGAACAAAAATCTTTCGTGTCAAACTCTCCCATAGGCACTTTTGTTTTACTTTCTACACTCAAAACGTAGCGCCTCGGGGGATTATTGCCCTCGCCCTAAAATTTTTCTGATTTTTTCTTTAGCTTTAGCAACGGAGTAATTAACTCAAGACGAAGTTCTTCTCCTTGATCATCTTGCGCAGATTGATCAACGCATAGCGCATACGACCCAGAGCGGTATTGATACTCACGTCGGTCTGCTCGGCTATCTCCTTGAAGCTCAGGCCAGAATAGTAGCGCAACATCACAACCTCTCGCTGCTCGTCGGGAAGCATATCCACCAAATGGCGAACATCGCTCGAGATCTGAGCCGAGACCATATCGTCCTCGATAGTGTGCTCCGCAAAGCGCAGAGTACCCAGCACGTTATAGCCCGCATCAGCCTCGGTAACCAACTTCTGCTGCTTGCGTGAGCGGAAGTAGTCGATAACCTGATTGTGTGCGATACGAAGGATCCACGACAAGAATTTGCCGTTATCGGTGTAACGACCCTCGTCAATTACGCGGACCGCCTTAATAAAAGTCTCCTGAAAGATGTCATCGGCAACGTCATTATCCTTAACCATCATACGGATATACTCCCTAACACGACGGCTGTGACGCTCGATAAGTTGAGAAATAGCACTCTGGTCGCCCGAAAGATAGCTATTAAGCAACAGTTGATCGCTTAATACTTGAACGTTCATACTCTTCAGTTTTTTAGTAAAACAATGTTAAAAGAGTATAATTTTTTCGATAGGCAACGAGTTTTTTAATTAGTTAATACTTTTGTTTTCGATTGCAAGATACGAAGAGTTTTTGTTTTTACCAAATCTCGCTCACGCCTGCAATCGTGCCAAAACAGAGCAAAATCTGTGCCACAATGGGCTGTGGGGCATATTTCGCCATTCTACCCATTCAGGCCAATCGACCAAAACGGCAGGTCAAACGCCAAAGCAAACACCGTAATTTCAAAACAAAACAGGGCGCAGACCTAAATCTGCGCCCCATGTCTACTCACCCTCTGGTGACCTAGAACTTAAACTCGGCGTATACCGGTGTATGGTCCGAAGGATCGCTGAACGAGGTATAATACTCCCACTTGCCGTTGGGACCACACCAGCTATCCATCAACATAATCGAATTGGTAATGCAATCGAACATTTTGGGCGAGGTGTAGATAAAGTCGATTCGGCAGCGGAACATTACATTGTTCTTCTCGCCATAGCAGTCACGATGAGCAATGACATCCTTCAGGTTGGTCTGATTGAGGATAACATCGTGTGTAATCAACTTTGTCGGGTCGCTCTGGCTGTACTTGGTGCTCCAATCATCCATACGCGAATGTGAGTTGGTATCGCCACACAAAATCCAATACTCCTCACCGGCATAAGCACTATTGTTCACCGTTTGGTCTATGATATACTGCATCTCGTGCTGGCGATAGTAGTCGCCCTCCTTGGCTGCGGCACTTGTTGTCGTATTGCTTGCTCCATAAGCGTGAGCCGCCGGCCACATATGCAGAGTCACGAAGTTGATCTTCTTGCCATTTACCTCTACCTGGAAGTGACCAGCACCGTGCGATACGGGCTTACCGCTCTTGTCGGTATCGGTGATCTTCTTTATGGTCTTGATAGGATACTTCGAGGTGATGGTCTGCGGATAGTTGTCGCGGTTACCACCTACGGCAGCATAAGTGTGGCCATAACGAGCAGCCAGCTGAGGCCAACCATCGGGCAGATACTTCGAGCTTGTTCCTGTACCACTCTTATCTTTATATATAGTCTCCGACTCACACCAAACGCAAATGTCCGGATCCCACTTCTTAACCCACTCAACGAAGTTGTCGTAGTTGTTGTGCTGGTCGACGATCATTCCGTTCTGGATATTCCAATAGAGCACCTTCAGATTGCTCGTATCGCCCCAATCGCTAACCTTGTAGCTCTTGATGTAATCGACATAAATACCGTGCTCGCCAGCCGAGGCAGTGTCGGTATTGATATAGAATTTCGAACCGTCGGTGATGCCATCCACAACCCACTCAAGCGTAAGCCACTTCTTCGGCTCGGCCGCCGAGGCAACAACTCCAAGCATCGAGTTCGGTATCGTAATCGAGCTTCCCGAACCATCGACCTTCTGGTTAATAGTCTTAGGATCGAGCTCTTGGCCGTCGAGTTTTACCGACTTAACAAGACCTGAATGGACAATATTGACTGTCAGGTTTAGCGAGAACTGTGCCTCAACGGCAAATCGCATAATATTCTTTGCCTCACCGATACCCTTCATACATTTAGCCATCGGAGTACACATAATACCGCGAGCGCGGTTGCCCTCGCCGACAACCATATATCCGGGACGCTCCTGCGCACGGAAGAGGTAGTTATACTTACCGAGGTTACGGCTTGCGATATAGCTATCCGAAAGTTGATGTGAACTCTCGACATACTTACCCGTAACATCATCCCAAGTGTTTGACTGAATAAAGCCCGTTCCGGGATTGTCGTAGCTAACCTCCGTAAAAGCATCCTCATAACCGGTAAGCTCCTTGCCCGATTCAATGCCCATCACCTCTGCCGTCGGAGCAAAGCCGTAGCCCTCCGAGCCCTTCACGATATCGCCACCCCATACGAAGTTATCGAAGCCCTCGTAGAAGATAAGATCCTTCTCGATTTCGTAGGCGGTCTCGATGGTGTGAACATCACCGGCAGCAAGATTCAGCGGCTCGGTAGTCACGAACATCGCGCCACGCTGCGAGTCGCAGATCGAGATCTTCAAACCCTCGGGGTAGTTACCCGGAGCGATCATCAGGCGGAAGTTTGTATTCTTCGACGGCGAGAGCTGAACATTCTCACCCTTATTTGTACAGTTCAAAACGGCAAAGTCGAAGCCCTTCTGTACGGTAAACTTAGCTGTCGAAGGCATATAGTTCGCAATACCTGCGATCATCTTACCGTCAGGATTCTCAACCTTCACCGA
>JAGBVQ010000168.1 GCA_017630245.1 Alistipes sp.
AAAAAGCGTAGTTTACTCGACGTAAATGAGCATTTTGAGGGCAAGCGTAACGACGAAGTAGCCTTGTTAGACAGCTTCTTTTTCCATAGTTACTTGGGCGAAATTGAGCTACAGTTTGATGTCGTAGATCTGTATAATGCCGACCAACTTCTCGGCATCATCAACCACCAGCAACGAATTAACCTTGTGGCGAGTCATAAGTTTCTCGGCCGCAATGAGTTTTTCATTGGGAGAGATACTCTTGGGGCGCTTGGTTGCGATATCCATAGCCTTGATATTGAAGAACTCGGCCTGACGGCTCTCCATAGCACGACGGATATCTCCATCGGTCACAATACCCAGAATCTTACCCTCATCACAGATAACAATCAGACCCAGACCTCCGCGACTCACGGTATGGATCATATCCAGAGCCGAGCAATCGGGGCCCACAACCGGCAGATCCTCGTGGCGCATAACATTGCCTACCTTCATCAACAGACGGCGACCAAGGCTACCTCCCGGGTGCAGACGAGCAAAATCCACGCTGGTAAACTCTCGCATCTTCATCAGCGCCACTGCCAACGCATCACCCAGCGCAATCTGCGCCGTGGTTGACGATGTCGGAGCGAGCTGCAGGATACAAGCCTCCTGCTTCACCGCCACATCCAGATGCACATCGGCATTCTTAGAGAGCGACGACTCGGCATTACCCGTCATCGCAATCAGGCGATTTCCATTATCGTGCACGAAAGGAACGAGTTTGAGCACCTCGTCCGTCTCGCCCGAATACGAGAGGGCCAACACCACATCATCCTTCGAAATCATTCCCAAGTCGCCGTGGAAGGCCTCCGCAGGGTGCAGGAAGAAGCTCGGGGTTCCGGTACTTGCCAGCGTTGCAGCAATCTTACATCCGACGTGACCCGACTTGCCCATACCCGTCACAATAACCTTTCCCTTGCTCTCGAGAATAATCTCCACAGCTCGCACGAATGCATCACCAAGCGACGCCTCGAGGTGTTTAAGGGCCAAAGTCTCGATGTGGATCGCCTTACGGGCCACATCCAGCACCATATCTTTATCTACTGCCATATTTTTTTTCTACATCAATTTTGTAATCAGAGACTCGAGTTCATCGAGCTGCAACATATTTGGTCCGTCGCTCAAGGCATTGTCGGGATCAGGGTGCACCTCAAAGAAGTAGCCCGTAGCACCGAAGGCCTTTGCCGCCAGAGCCATTGCAGGAACAAATTCACGGTTACCACCCGTCTTACCACCAGCCGCACCGGGACGCTGCACCGAGTGGGTGCAATCCATCACAACGCGCGGAGCGATCTTGAGCATATCGGGAATATTGCGGAAATCGACCACCAGATTATTATATCCGAATGAGTTTCCACGCTCGGTGAGCCACACTTCAGCGGCACCCGACTCCATCGCCTTCTGGTAGGGATAGCACATATCCGCACCCGAGAGGAACTGCGCCTTCTTGATATTTACTATCTTACCCGTCTTTGCCGCAGCCACCAGCAGGTCGGTCTGACGACAGAGGAAGGCCGGAATCTGCAATACATCGACAACCTCGCCCACAGGAGCCGCCTGCCACGACTCGTGGATATCGGTCAGGAGCTTTACGCCCCACTTCTTGCGGACATCGTCAAGCATCTGCAAACCCTTCTCGAGTCCGACTCCACGATACGATGAGAGCGAGGTACGGTTAGCCTTATCGAACGACGCCTTGAAGATAATATCGGTACCCAGGCGCTTATTGATATCGGCAACACGCTCAGCAACAGTGTCGAGCAACTCGGCCGACTCGATAACACAAGGTCCTGCTATAAAAATTGGTTTCATCTCTACGTTACTCTATTTTAGAGCGTTGATAATTTTCTGGTTTATCTCGCAAATACGCTTAACATCCACCTTAATAACTTTACGGTCGTAGGTCACAAAGCCATTAACCTCGCCCTCAACGTCGGTGGTCTGTGTATAGATTGCACCCGACATACCCTGAGGGATGAAGGGCAGGATCATCTCTGCATACTCAATATAAGAGCGGGTAACCTCATCCATCTCCTTACGATTACCGCCATATCCCCAGTTGCGCATATTCGGATTCCAGAGATGGCCCTCAACCGGATAGCCGATACCACCATACTCACCGAGCATCAGGATATAGTCGGCGTGGTGCACACCCATACTGGGCTTAGGATAGTTGTGCCAATCCATAATATCGCCACACTCGCGCAAGTTACCACCGCTGGCGGGGTTGATCAAACGCGAGAAGTCACGCTGGTAGGTCCACTCTGCAACCTTCTCGGTATCGAACTGCGACCAAGCCTCATTGAAGGGCACCCAAACCACTACCGACTGGAAGAAGCGGCAGAAATCCATAATCTCGCCCCACTCCTTGTAGTAGTTACGCTTGAACTCCTCGGCAAGCTCCGTATCCGAGCCACCATTCACCTGATGACGAGCCCACGAGTAGGGACGCTTCTGCTCGCCCGAAGGCATATCCTGCCATACCAGCATACCCATCTTATCGCAGTGGTAGAACCAACGAGCCGGCTCAACCTTAATATGCTTGCGGATAGTATTAAATCCGAGCTCCTTGGTAAACTTGATATCCCACGCCAGAGCCTCATCGGTCGGAGCTGTATACAATCCATCAGGCCACCAACCCTGATCCAGCGGGCCATACATAAAGATCGGCTTGCCGTTGAGTGTTGCGCGAAGGTGACCAAACTCGTCGCGCACCTTGCCAACCTCACGCATTGCGGTATAAGAGTCTACGCTCTCAACAACCTTACCATCCTGCTTAAGCGAAACCTTCAGGTTGTAGAGATGCGGAGTCTCGGGAGTCCACAGCTTTGCATCAGCAACGTGAACCTTTACAGTTGTGCCACAAGGAGCTGTACCCTCGCCAACCTTCTCTCCATTATCGAATACCTCAACGGTAACAAGACCCTCCTTGGTTGCGCACTCGGCATTAACAATAATATCATTGTGACGGAGATCGCTCTCGGGAAGGATATTGACAATGTGGTTCTGCTTTGCTACGGGCTCCAACCATACGGTCTGCCAGATACCCGAAACGGGAGTATACCAAATATCGCCACCTCGGGTCAGCTGCTTGCCGACGGGCTGCTCACCCTTCTCGGTGGGGTCCCATACGCGAACAACCAACTTCTGTGCACCCTTCTTATTAAGAGCCGAGGTGATATCGCACGAGAAGGGGGTAAAACCTCCCGTGTGGCTGCCTACAAGGATATCGTTAACGTAGACATCCGTCTTCCAATCCACAGCACCGAAGTTGAGCAACACTCTCTGCGAAAGCCACTTCGACGGAACGGTAAACTCTCTCTCATACCAGAGCAACTGCTCATCGGTAAGCAGACGCTGCACACCCGAGAGTGCCGACTCCACAGCAAACGGCACGAGGATCTCACCCTCATACTGCGTAGGCTCGGCTGCATTTATCTCCGTGATGGCGTAGTTCCACAATCCATTCAGGTTCTGCCACTCCGAGCGAACAAGCTGAGGGCGGGGATACTCCGGTAAAACATTCGACGGATCGACCTTCTCGGCCCACTCGGTACGGATCTTATCGCCCGCGATTTTCCACTCGGCCGAAGCGGTCGAGATTCCGAGAGCGAAGAGAGCTACTGCTAAAAATATTTTCTTCATAGTTTTAGGACTTTGTATTTTTATTGTTTTGATATTACTTACCATTGGCCAAAAACTCCTCGGCACGCGCCAGATCCTCGGGCGTATCGATTCCGATAGTCTCCACATTCGAGATACCCACACCGATTTTGTAGCCATTCTCCAACCAACGCAACTGCTCGAGCGACTCCGCCTTTTCGAGCGTGGATTGGGGCAGGGCTGTAACCTCGCGCAACGCGCTCGCGCGGAACGCATACATACCTATGTGCTTATAGAAGGTGTGATGTTTGAGCCACTCCTCTCTCTCCACTCCGCGCAAGTAGGGGATTACCGAACGCGAGAAGTAGACCGCCTGCGATGCTGCATCAAGCACCACCTTCGGCGAGTTGGGATTCTCCAGCGCAGCCAAGCCATCCTCCTCCGTAAAGGGTTTTACAAGAGTTGCGATATCGGTTGCGGGGTTATCGAAGCAGCGCTTGATAGCCTCGAGTTGCGATGGGTGGATAAAGGGCTCATCACCCTGAACATTTACCACTACATCATACTCTCCGCCCACCTTGCAGAAGGCCTCATAGCAGCGATCTGTGCCACTTCGATGGTCGGGCGAGGTCATCACCACCTTTCCACCGAAGGCCTCAACGGCTGCATATATGCGCTCATCATCAGTGGCCACCACTGCCTCATCCAATACGCCGGCCACCTGCTCATACACGCGCTGAATCACAGGCTTGCCACCCAGCATAGCCAAAGGCTTGCCCGGGAAGCGGGTCGAGGCATAACGCGCCGGAATTATTGCTATAAATTTCATATTTTTATGACTTTTCTTTTCTTCCAAAAAACTGTTATCGCGAAGGGTTTGTAATCTGAAGCTACCGCGAGCCGACTACTCCAATGCCAATTTCAGCACCTCTTCGTTTGTGCGGACATAGTGGAAGGTCATACCAGCACGATACTCCTCCTTAACCTCCTCGATATCTTTGCGATTCTCCTCCGAGAGGATAATGGTATTGATGCCGGCACGCTTCGCAGCCAGAATCTTCTCCTTCACACCACCCACAGGCAGAACCCTTCCGCGCAGGGTAGTCTCGCCCGTCATAGCGATTCTCTCCTTCACCTTACGGCCCGTATAGGTCGAGGTAATCGAGGTAATCATCGTAATACCTGCCGAGGGACCATCCTTCGGAATCGCACCCTCAGGAACGTGGATATTGATATCGTTCTTCTCGAAGACAGCGGGGTCGATACCCAGCTCTGCGTGGTGGGCCATAACCCACTCGTGAGCGATGGTTGCCGACTCCTTCATCACATCGCCCAGATTACCCGTCAGCGAGATCTTACCCTTGCCCGGAGTGAGCAGCGACTCGATGTAGAGGATATCGCCTCCCACCTCGGTCCACGCCAGACCCGTAACCACACCGACCATATCCTTGATATCGTACTCATCGTTGCGGAACTTGGGCTTGCCGAGAATCTTCTCGAGATCTGCCTCCGAAATCTCGGGCGAGAACGCCTCATCAAAGGCGATATGCTTAGCCCTTGCACGGGCAATCTTTGCAATATGTTTATCGAGCGAACGCACACCCGACTCACGAGTGTAGTCCGAGATAATCTTCTCGACAATAGTCGGCGAAAGAACCAACTCTCCCGCCTGCACACCGTGCGCCTCAAGTTGCTTGGGCAGCAGGTGATCCAGAGCAATGCGGATCTTATCCTCGAGAATATATCCCGAGATGTTGATCATCTCCATACGGTCACGCAACGCAGGGTTGATGTTGCCCACATTGTTGGCCGTAGCGATAAAGAGCACCTTCGAGAGGTCGTACTCCAAGTCGATATAGTTGTCGTGGAAAGTGGTATTCTGCTCGGGGTCGAGCACCTCCAACAGCGCACTCGAGGGGTCGCCGTGGTTGCTGACAGTAATCTTATCGACCTCATCGAGGATAATTACCGGATTCGACGAGCCACAGCGCTTGATGGTATCGATCACACGACCGGGCATTGCGCCAATATAGGTACGGCGGTGTCCACGAATCTCGGCCTCATCGTGCAGACCTCCAAGCGAGATACGGCCAAACTTACGACCCAGAGCCGCCGCCACCGACTTACCCAGCGATGTCTTACCTACTCCCGGAGGACCATAGAGACACAGGATCGGCGACTTCAAATCGCCCTTCAACTTCAGCACAGCCAAATGCTCCAGAATACGCTCCTTGACCTCTTCCAGGCCGAAGTGGTCGTCATCAAGTTGCTTGCGGGCACACTCCAAATCGAGGTTGTCCTTCGTTACGTCGTTCCACGGGAGCTCCAACAGAAGGTGGAGGTAGTTCATCTGCACCGAGTACTCCGCCACGGCGGGATTCAGGCGCTCGGTCTTGATCAGCTCCTTGGTAAAGTGATCGAAGATCTCCTTCGGCCAATTCTTCTTGCGAGCCTGCTCACGCATATCGGCAATATCCGCATCCTCGGTATTACCCAACTCCTCCTGAATTGTACGCATCTGCTGCTGCAGGTAGTAGTCACGCTGCTGGCGGTCGATCTCCTGCTTCACCTTCTCCTGCAGCGAGGCCTTCAGTTCGGCAAGCTGCTGTTCACGAACAAGAATCTCCAAAGCCTTGCGGGCACGCACCAGCAAACCCGGAGCCTCGAGCAGCGATTGGCGATCCTCATCCGAAAGCTCCATATTCGAGCAGATGAAGTTGATAATACCGCGCTTCGAGTCGATATTCTTAATAGCGAAGGCCGCCTCCTTGGGCATTGTGGGCGATATATTTACGATCTGCAGCGCCACATCGCGGATAGACTCAACCAGAGCGTCAAACTCCACGTTATTATCCCCCGGCTCGCTATCGAACAACGGATTAACTCGTGCTACAAAGAAGGGCTCGGTCGAGAGGTACTCGCCCACCTCGATCTTGCCTGTACCGCGCAGAATTACGGTAAGGTTTCCATTCGGCATCTCCAGAATCTTGATAATCTGAGCCGCCGTACCGACCTTGTACATATCGTCGGGGGTCGGAGTCTCAACCTCGCTATTGCGCTGTAGCACCGCGCCGAGCATACCCTGATCGGTATTTACACTACGCACCAAGGCGATACTCTTCTCACGTCCAACCGTAATGGGGGTAATCGCTCCGGGGAAGAGTACCGAACTGCGCAGGGTCAGGATCGGCAAGGTCTCGGGGACCTTCACCTCCTCCATCGGCTCATCCGTCTCGCCCGTAACGATGGGAATAACCTGATGGCGGCCATCCATCAAATCGGGCAGCGCATTCAGGTCGTCAATCAATTCAATCTCTTTATTTTTCTTTGTCATATTTTTCGCTTGTTATTTTCGCATACTTTATCTTGCAAAGATAACGTTTTTTGCGAGAACTCTATTATCTGAACAGCAAAAATAAGATCAAAAAGGGCTTTTATGCCACATTTAAGCCCTTCGTCAGGGAGTTTTTCTTATAATTTTGTTACATTTGCACTCATTACGACACTAAACCGACAAAAACCAGCAACGCGATATGTCACTCTATATCCCCAAAAACTACCAGAATCCTCTGCCCGATGTCGAGAGCACCGAGCGTGCCATTAAGCAGGTGAAGGATATGTTTCAGAACAACCTCTCTGCCCAGCTCGCACTGCTGCGCGTTACGGCCCCTATTGCCGTGATGAAAAACACGGGTCTCAACGACGACCTGAATGGCACCGAGCAGGCCGTGACATTCCCCGTCAAGAGTGTCGGCGGAGCAACAGCCGAGGTGGTTCACTCGCTGGCAAAATGGAAGCGACTGAAGCTTGCACAGATGGGCACCGTAGCCGGCCGCGGAATCTATACCGATATGAACGCTCTGCGTCCCGAGGAGGATGCCGACAACATCCACTCAATCTACGTCGATCAGTGGGATTGGGAGCAGGTAATCTCGCCCGAACAGCGCACCGTTGCCTTCCTCAAACAGACCGTTCGCCGCATCTACGAGTCGATCAAGGTGACCGAGAATAAGCTCTACGTCGAGTTTCCTCAGCTAAAACCGCAACTCCCTGAGAATATTTACTTTATACATGCCGAGGAGCTGCTGCAGCGCTACCCTGACCTCACCCCGAAAGAGCGCGAAAATGAGATCGTTCGTCGCCACAAAGCCGTCTTCATTATCGGCATCGGAAGTAAGCTCTCAAACGGGGCGGCACACGATGGCCGAGCGGCCGATTACGACGATTGGAGCACCCCGAATGAGGAGGGATTTTTCGGACTGAATGGCGATATTTTGCTCTGGAATCCGGTGCTGGAATCAGCCTTTGAGGTCTCGAGTATGGGTATTCGTGTCGATGCCGAAGCGCTGCGTCGTCAGCTCGCTCTGCGTGGCGAGGAGCACAAGGCCGAGATGATGTTCCACCGAATGCTGCTCAACGGCGAACTTCCCCTCACCGTAGGAGGAGGTATCGGCCAGTCACGCCTCTGTATGTTCCTGTTGCGTAAGGCTCATATCGGTGAGATTCAGAGCTCGATCTGGAGCGACGAGATGCGTTCAGAGTGTGAAAAAGCGGGAATTTATTTGGCGTAAGCCAAAGAATTCACAATTCACAATTCTCAATTCTCAATTATTTTTGTATTTTTGCCCGCAAATTAAGAAATTGTAAACAAACAAATATAAAACTTATGCAGATTACCGACAAATACACTCCGCAGGATATCGAAGCGAAGTGGTATGACTATTGGGAGAAAAACAGACTTTTCCACTCAGAACCAGATGAGCGAGAGCCTTATACGATCGTAATTCCGCCCCCCAACGTAACGGGTATGCTCCATATGGGCCACATCCTCAACAACACCCTGCAGGATGTGTTGGTGCGTCGTGCGCGTATGATGGGCAAGAATGCCTGCTGGGTACCGGGTACCGACCACGCCTCTATCGCAACCGAAGCGAAGGTTGTTGCAAAACTCAAGGCTGAGGGTATCGAGAAGTCGTCACTCACCCGCGAGGAGTTCCTCAAGCACGCTTGGGAGTGGAAGGAGAAGCACGGAGGCATCATCCTGCGCCAGCTTCGCACCTTGGGAGCTTCGTGCGACTGGGAGCGTACCTGCTTTACGATGGACGACCCGCGCACCGAGGGCGTAATCAAGGTCTTCTGCGATCTCTACGAAAAGGGCAAAATCTACCGTGGTGTCCGTATGGTAAACTGGGACCCCTCGGCAAAGACCGCTCTCTCGGACGAGGAGGTAATCTACAAGGAGTCGCAAGGTAAGCTCTACTACCTGCGCTATCAGGTGGAGGGTACAGACCGCTATCTTATCGTGGCTACCACACGTCCCGAGACTATTCTCGGCGATACGGCCGTGTGCCTTAACCCCAACGATGAGCGCTACGCCGAC
>JAGBVQ010000169.1 GCA_017630245.1 Alistipes sp.
ATAGAGTATTTACTGCAGTAATGATCTCGCCGCCGTGCTTGATAGCCTCCTCATTTGCGGGAAGCATCTTCCACGCACGCTCGGGCAATGACTTCTTGAGTCCGGTCATTACATTCTCCATACTCACCACGGGGCAAACCTTGAGGTAGCCGCCAAGGATCATCGTATTGAAGAGCTTGGCATTACCCATCTTGGCGCACTCCTCAGTAGCATTTATCGAGTAGATGTTGATATCCTTGCGCTCGGGGTGGCGGGTGATACCATTCACGTCATAGATGAGCGTGCCACCGGGTTTTACCTGAGCCTCGAACTTATCCATTGATTGCTGATTGAGGATTATTGCCGTGTCATACTCGTATGCGATGGGCGAAGAGATACGCTTATCAGAGAGGATCACGGTCACGTTTGCCGTACCGCCTCTCATCTCAGGACCATAGGAGGGCATCCACGTTACCTCGAAATCCTGCATAACGCCTGCGTAGGCGAGAATCTTACCCATCGAGAGGACTCCCTGTCCTCCGAAACCTGCTATAATTAAAGTCTCTTTCATAGTTTACCTCCACTTGATTAAATATCCTTCACATCGCCAAGCGGGTAGAAGGGTAACATATTCTCTTCGAGCCACTCGTTAGCCTTCACGGGCGAGAGTTTCCATCCGCTGTTGCAGGTTGAAACTACCTCGACCATCGAGAAACCCTTGCCGGCCATCGCATTCTCGAATGCCTTGCGCAGAGCCTTCTTACACTTGCGTACATTTGCGGGGGTGTGTACGCTCTGGCGGGTAAGGTAGCATACGCCGTCAAGATGAGCCAACATATCCGAAATCTTGTAGGGATATCCATTCAGACGCGGATCACGACCATAAGGTGTGGTTGCTGTCTTCATACCGAGCAGGGTGGTCGGTGCCATCTGTCCGCCGGTCATACCATAGATTGCGTTGTTGATGTATACGGCCACGATGTTCTCGCCACGAGCCGCAGCGTGGATAGTCTCGCAAGTTCCGATTGCCGAGAGGTCACCATCACCCTGATAGGTAAAGACCATACGGTCAGGATGAAGACGCTTCATTGCTGTTGCTACTGCGCACGCACGACCGTGAGCTGCCTCAGCCCAGTCGATGTCGATGTAGTTGTAAGCGAAAACTGCGCAGCCTACGGGGCTGACGCCCATTGTTTTATGCTCAAGACCCATCTCCTCGATAACCTCAGCGATGAGTTTGTGTACCGTTCCGTGACTGCAACCCGGGCAGTAGTGCATCACGTTGTCCAGCATCAGCTTGGACTTCGCATAAACGATATTCTCCTGTTTTAATTCTACTTCTGTCATAGTCGCTATTTGTTAATGATTTTATCCTTCAAAGCCTTGAATACCTCGTCGGGTGTAAAGAGTGAGCCACCCTGACGACCGTAGTGCTCTACGGGGGCCTTGCCATTGACTGCAAGACGTACATCCTCGACCATCTGGCCTGCATTAAGTTCGGCGCTCAGGAATCCTTTAACGCCACGCTCAGCCAACTCCGCCAATACCTTCTTAGGGAAGGGGTAGAGGGTTATGGGGCGCAACAGACCCACCTTCAAACCCTCGGCACGAGCAATCTCAATCGTAGCCGAGCAGATGCGAGCCGACGAACCGAATGCTACGATAACATAGTCTGCATCATCACACTCGATAGCCTCATATCGCACCTCATTCTCCTCCATAGCCTTGTACTTGGCTTGCAGGCGCTGGTTAATCTTCTCCATAGCCTCGGGGCGCAACTCGAGTGAAGTTACCACATTGCGCTCACGATCTGCGGGCTTGCCGTATGCTGCCCACGAGTGACACTCTGCCTCAATTTCGGCATCGGTCTTTCGGGGACGTTGCGGAGCAAGGGTTACTTTCTCCATCATCTGACCAATAGCACCATCTGCCAAAATCATAGCCGGATTGCGATATTTGAATGCCAAATCGAAGCCATCAGCCACAAAGTCATGCATCTCCTGCACCGAGTTAGGAGCAAGTACTATAAGGTGGAAATCTCCGTGAGCACCACCCTTGCAAGCCTGGAAGTAGTCGCCTTGCGAAGGCTGGATAGTACCCAGACCCGGACCTCCTCGCTGGCAGTTTACCACCAAACAGGGAAGCTCGGCACCAGCCAAATAGCTCAATCCCTCACTCATAAGGCTCACGCCGGGACTCGATGACGAGGTCATCACTCTCTTACCGGTTGCAGCACCTCCATATACCATATTGATAGACGAAACCTCAGACTCTGCCTGCAAAACAACCATTCCGGTCGTCTCCCAAGGCTTGAGCTCCATAAGGGTCTCCATAACCTCTGACTGCGGTGTGATAGGGTAGCCAAAGTAGCCGTCACATCCGTAGCGAATGGCAGCGTGGGCAATCACCTCGTTGCCTTTCATCAATTTTACCTCTTTTTCTGCCATAGCTCTACTCAAATTTTTGTCGGTAGACGGTTATACAACTGTCGGGGCAGATGATGCCACACGAAGCACATCCCGTGCAGGCATCTGGTTTGGCCATCTCTGCCACGGGGTAGCCCTTGCTGTTTACGAATGTCGATAGTGCAAGCACATCAAGCGGACACGAAGCCACGCAGACTCCACAACCCTTGCAACGCTCGGCATCAACAACGATTTTTCCTTTTATTTTAGCCATTCTTTCCAGGTTTTAAGATTCTTTGCATACAAATATAAAAAATAATTCGGAATCTCGCAATTCCGAATTACTTTTTATAGATATTTTGTGACCGATTACTCGACTACGAAGCTAATGCTCTGCAAATCTTTGTCACGTGATGAAGATCCAACCATAACCTTGAATTCGCCAGGCTCAACCACACGCTCCATTTCGACGTTGTAGAACTGCAACTTCTCGGGAGTGATCGTAAACTTTATGCGCTTGCTCTCACCAGCCTTGAGTTCCACGCGGGCAAAATCCTTCAACTCCTTTACGGGACGTGCTACCGATGAATAGCAATCGCGGATGTAGAGCTGAGCGATCTCTACACCATCCCTTTCGCCCTTATTGGTGATCGTTACCTCGACATCCACCGAACCTTCTGCCGAAATCTTCTCGGCCGAGAGTGCCAAATCAGAATACTCGAACTCGGTGTACGAAAGTCCGTAGCCGAAGTTGTAGAGCGGATAGGGATTCTGGTCGAGAGTCTTGTGGAAGTAGTGCGAGGGTTTGTGGTTGTAGTAGATACCGATCTGTCCCGAGTTGCGCGGGATAGTCATCGACATCTTAGCCGAAGGATTAACCTCTCCATAGAGAATCTCTGCAACGGCCTGACCACCATACATACCCGGCTCCCACGCGTAGAGGATTGCCGGCAGGTTCTCCTCAGCCCAAACAATGCTCTGCGGGCGACCCGCTACGACAACCATAATTGTCGGCTTACCGCTGGCAGCTACGCCACGTACCAACTCCTCCTGCAGACCAAGCAGAGTGGTATTTGCTCTGTCGCGATTCTCTCCACAGGTACGACCCCTCATATAGCGAGCACCCTGCTCACCTACGACAACGATATTCAGATCGGCTGTGCGAGCTTTGCGGATAGCCTCATTAACCTTCTCCTGCTTCATCTTATTGGGGTATACGCCCTGATCTACAAATACAAACTCCGTCTTGGGTGCTACCTGCTGCAGACCTTCAAGGATCGTGACAACATTCTCGGGGAGCTGTTCCGAAGACCAATCACCCAAGATGCCCTGATCGTTGGCATTAACACCTGTAACCATTACGCGCTTGTATTTGCGTGCATCAAGCGGAAGGATTCCCTCATTCTTGAGGAGTACAATAGATTGACGTGCTGCCTCCAGTGAGGTCTGGCGATGCTCCTCGCAGAGGCGCACCTTTTGACCCTGCTCCACATCCGCATAAGGATTCTCGAAGAGACCCAGGCGGAACTTGGCGGTGAGAATGCGACGTACAGACTCGTCGATACGGCTCTCGGGGATGCGGCCCTCGCGTACCAACTCACAAACCTCGTCAAACCAGTGTATGCCGTGCATATGCATATCCATACCAGCCATAAGTGTCTGGTAGTAAGCCTCCTTACGGCTGTCGGCAACTTTGTGAAGGTCATACAGACGCTCGATATCCATCCAGTCGCTCACGACAAAGCCCTCGAAACCGAACTCGTCTCGCATTACATCCTCCATCAGCCACTTGCTTGCGTGGCAGGGAACTCCGTTGATCTCATTGTGAGCAGTCATCAATGATCCTGCCTTAACCTCTGTGAGACAACGCTCATAAGGCGAGAGGAATACCTCGCGCAGAGTGCGCTCCGAAACATCGGTTGGTGCCGAGTTAGTACCATCCACTGACTGCGAACCACCGACAAGGTGCTTGATGCAGGCCAAAACATCCTCTTGAGAATCGAGGTTGCCCTGATATCCTTTGACCGAAGCAACACCCATTGAGCCGACCAGATAAGGATCCTCACCATAGGTCTCGCCGCAACGACCCCAGCGACCATCACGAGCCACATCAACATTGGGATTGAAGGTCCAGTGCATATTCATTGCACGCATCTCCTTTGCGGTCTGGCGAGCAATCTTATGAGCCAACTCAGGATTAAACGAGCAGGCAAGACCGATATTTGTAGGGTAGTTGGTGTTGTTGGGAGCAAGAGCATTGCCGTGGATTGCATCAATTCCGAAGATGAGGGGGATACCCAGACGTGAACTCATTGCATAACCCTGCAACTCATTAGCCTCCTCTACGGTCAGAACGTGAAGATACGAGCCAATCTTACCCTCCTTGGTCCAACGGATCAGGGTGTCGGCATTGATAC
>JAGBVQ010000170.1 GCA_017630245.1 Alistipes sp.
CAAGTGTTAATTTTTTCACTTTTTTGCAGCGCTTGTTCCACATTCGGAACCGCGCCCCCTACAAGTAGCATAAAATACTGAACGATAGAGCCTTTATACGATTCGAAAGCGTTATAATTTCACCCCAGAAAGCCACAAAAAAGAGCGACCCTCACAGGTCGCTCTTTTTCGTAGTTTTATTGCGTTTTTCTGCGCTCGCCCTCTTAACGAGAGGCTCCGCAAATCGCCACTATTTCAGATTAAGTTTCTCGAGAATCTCTGCCGGAATAGCCTTCTTATTGACCATAATCGACATAGTCTTATACTCCACGAAGGGGCGCGAGAAGTAGTAGTAACCACCATAAGGAGGACGTACATCCCACGAGTTCTTAACCTTGAAGTAGGGGTTGCCACACTGGTCGGTAGCAGTACCGATAATAACCATTCCGTGATCGTCGGTAGTCTCGTAGTTGTCGTAAGCCTCCTGGCGCATCTGCTGAGTGATAACTTTCTCCTTGCCGGGCTTATCAAACTTATAGAGAGCATCCTCCTTCTCCTTTGCCGAGAGAGAGCCCCAGCGCTCAGCCTCAGTGCCGCTCATACTCTCGAGATCCACCTCGGGAACGATTGCGATAGCCTTAGTACGGCTGAAACCACGCTCACTAACGTCTGCAGCCCACATAATCGAGTAGTCGTTTGCCAGAGCATTGTCGATTACCGACATCATCTCCTCCAAGGGGAGGTTATACACCGAATCCCAAGCCCAGTTATCGGGCACCTCGATCACGAACTTCGAGTAGAAGGGGTGGTGAGTGTACGAGGAGATATTCACATAGTCGTCGATATTGATAGGCAGCGACTCGGCGAAACTCTTGGGAGTATACTCCTTGCCGTTGTAGGTAAACTTCTCGGGCATCTTACCGAAATATGCATCCAGAATGCCGTTCAAGCCATCCTTCCACGCAGTAGTGAGCTTTCTGTTCGGGTTGCGGATAATCGCATCAACATAGGCCTTCAGCACCGCATCGATCTCGTTAAAGTGAGGTTTCTCTGTGCCATAGTTCAAGCCCGGATATACCTCCTGCGGAACGATTCCGTAGTTACGGATTCCGTTAGTCACATCGTGTGCTGCTCCACCCACAGCGAAGTTCAAACTGCCGTGCAGACGCACATACTTTACAGCCTTCTCGAAGTAGATATTACGCACGATCCACATCTCCGAGAGATCCATCTCCTGGCCACCGGCACGCATAATCTCATTCTCGAGGAACGAAAGACCCGAGAAACACCAGCAAGTACCGCTACGGTGCTGATCCTTAACCGAGGTGGTCTTAACGAGCTTACCATCAGTGAATTTGTAGCCCTTATCAGCGTAAGCCGAAAGCGAGATTCCTGCAACGAGGATAAAAAGTAAGGTCAATCTTTTCATAGTCGTAGTTCTATTTTTTGCTTGAGTTGATAATCTTGAGACAATCCTCGATTACGAGATACTGCGGTTTGGTTCCCTTCGGCAGACGATAGTTCTTGCCCTTGTAGGCGATATAAGCTCCGTAGCGGCCATTCTTAATCACCAAGTCGGGATTCTCTGCGAAGGTCTTAATCGGGGTGTTTGCCGCCTTGAGCTGCGCGAGATGCGCATCCAGCAACTCCACAGCACGCTCGTAGGTAATCGTGTAGGGATCATCCTTCTTATCGAGCGAAGCGAAGGTCTTGCCGTGGCGAACATAAGCGCCAAACTTGCCGATACCAACGATCAGATCCTCCTCGCCATAGCGACCCAAATTGCGGGGCAGAGCGAAGAGCTCGAGCGCCTCCTCCAGAGTCAGAGCCTCGATCAGCTGACCCTTCTTGAGCGATGCAAAGCGGGGCTTCTCTCCCTCCGGAACCTCGATCTCGACCATCGGGCCATAACGTCCGATACGAGCCTTCACGGGATAGCCCGTTGCGGGATCGGTACCGATAACTCTCACCTGCGTATTCTTGTCAGCCTGAGTACCGATAGCCTGCTCAACCATATCGTGGAAGGGGAGATAGAAGTCGTCGATCATCTTGCTCCAAGTGATCTCTCCCTCGGCCACGCGGTCAAACTCCTTCTCGACATCAGCCGTAAAGTTATACTCCAGAATCGGAGCGAACTGCGTCTCGAGGTAGTCATTCACGATCATACCCACATCGGTCGGCGCCAGACGATTCTTCTCAGTACCGAAGTTCTCCGAGAGGATCTTCTCCGTAAGTTTATCGCCGCTGAGGGTAAGGAGTGTATAGTTACGCTTACGAGCCTCCTTGTTCTGTTTCTCGACATAACCACGGTTAATGATGGTAGTGATAGTCGGCGCATAGGTCGAAGGACGACCGATACCCAACTCCTCAAGACGTTTTACGAGCAACGCCTCATTGTAACGCATCGGAGGGGTGGTAAAGCGCTCGGTTGCAGTAATCTGCTCAGCAAGAACCTGATCGCCCACTGCCAAGTGAGGCAGAAGGCCACCACCCTGCTCGGTCTGCTCATCGTCGGTAGACTCCGAATAGAGGCGCAGGAATCCGTCGAAGCGAACCACCTCACCCGAGGCGGTGAACTGTGCGCCATTCGACGAAGAGATTCCGATATTTGTGCGGTCGATATCCGCAGCCACCATCTGCGAAGCTACGGTACGCTTCCAGATCAACTCATAGAGGCGCTTCTCGGCTGCCGTACCCTCAATGGTATGGCGGTCGATATATGAGGGGCGGATAGCCTCGTGAGCCTCCTGAGCACCCTTACTCTTGGTGGTATAGTTGCGAGGATTCGAATACTTCTCGCCAAAGATCGACGAGATCTCCTCCTTACACTTTGCAATCGCCAGACCCGAAAGGTTTACCGAGTCGGTACGCATATAGGTGATAAGACCCTGCTCGTAGAGG
>JAGBVQ010000171.1 GCA_017630245.1 Alistipes sp.
TGTAGATGTAGATGTAGATGTAGATGTAAATGATGATGTAAATGTAGAGGTTAAAGAGAGAAGCGCAAAAGTGCGCTTTACGCCCCCTACTTATGCCGAGCTTAGCGAGTATATTACATCGAATTTTTACCAAGTAGATGCAGAGTCTTTTTATAGTCACTACGAGGCTATCGGTTGGAAAGTGGGTAAAAACCCGATGAAAGATTGGAAAGCTGCCGTAAGAAGTTGGCACAGCCGAGAGATCAAAGAACGTAAGGACAAAAAGAACAACAAAGAACAATCAACCCAAGATCGTATGGAGGGTGTATTAAAGGCAGTAGCAGAGGGCATATCTCGTGCAAGAACACCGCAAGAGTGGCAGAGCTGACCGCCAAACACCCACAAATAACGCAGAAACGCCCTAAATTTCGACTATCTACCCCAAAGTGCCATAACATATCGCAGAGCAAAAGAAAATTAAAATTTGGGGCGTTTTAACGAAAATTAAGTATATTTGCAAAAACCTAAAATTAGATGTTATGACAATTAACGTAAACAACCAGCAAGTAGAGGCGTATGACCTGTTACTGCAAAAGAAGTATGCGCTCGATATTATTCAGGGCAAAAAGAAAATCGAGGTGCGATCATTCAGCGATCATTACATTAGCCGTTTTCTCGACAAAGAGGTTATGAAACGCAACGATGCGAACAACCGCAAGCCGTTTGATGATGACTACGAAAACGAGATTCGAGAAGATGTGCAATACATTCACTTTCATAACTACAATAACAGTTGGTATCTCGATGTTGCGATCGAGGGTATCGGTATGTGCGTAGTTGATAGTCAAGACATCGAGCCGTTGGCCGAAGATTTTCCGGAGATGGCTGCCTACCTGCCCGATGCAAAAAAGAATGACGAGCTGCCCGAAGAGGACAAACCGATGATCTTTTATATCGTATTGGCTGAGGTGGTCGGACATAATGTTAAATAGAACATAAAAAAACCTAAATAGAACATCCGTTTTTTTACGTGAAGCATTGTTAGTCTGCTGAAAATCACTATATTTGCGTAGGGATGTAATGGTGCATCCTACAATCTTAAAACGAAATGACTATGGCAGAAGTTTATGCAACTGGCCCAAACGGTGAACGCTACAAGCGTAAGGCCGACTATCAGGCAGGGCGAGCCACCAAATCAAAATCAGCTCGACAGCGAGACCGCAGAGTTTACCGCAACATTAGGCGATAAGCAGTTTAATGGATAAGGCGTTAAACATCATTCAAACGGTTGCCAAACAAGCCAACTCGGTGGTGCTATTTCATTCTGCATCTGGAAAAGATAGCATCGCCCTGTTGGACTTGCTATATCCCTACTTTAACCGTATTGTCTGCGTATATATGTACGTTGTGCCGAATCTCGACCACATTAACCGATATATTGCTTATGCTCAAAGGAAATATCCCAAAGCCGAGTTTATACAGGTGCCACATTATGGGCTATTCTCGTACTACAAAACCGGCTATATGGGATGTAATCAGCGCAATATCCGCAAATATAACCTTTCCGAGCTTACCGATCTAATCCGGGCAAAGTATGGCATTGAGTGGGTGTGTTTCGGTTTTAAGCAGTCCGATGGGATGAACCGTAGAGTAATGTTGCGTACATACGAGCAGAACGCCATAAACACCAGCACACACAAATTCTTCCCTCTCTCCGAGTATAAAAATGGGGATGTAATGCGGTACATCGAGCAAAATAACCTCATCAAGCCGGAGAAGTACGGAGCTACGCAATCATCAGGCACTAACATTTCCGACATAGGATATTTAACCTACCTACGCAACAACTATCCCCAAGACCTAAAGAAGATCATCTCAGAGTTTCCGATGGTAGAGAGGATATTATACGAGTACGACTATGAAACAGCTCAAGCAGAGTGAGACACGCAATATCAAGCGCAGTCAAATAGCACTCAACCCATACAACCCCAAGCGCCACACCGAGGAGAGGATCAAGATGCAGAAAAAGAACCTGCAAAAGGTCGGCTATCTGGGGGGCATAACGTGGAACGAGCTATCGGGAAACCTAATAGACGGCCATCGTCGCATACAGGCAATGGATCTATACTACAAGTATGACGGAACACCTGAAAAGGATTACATCGTAAAGGTCGAAGTCGTACAGCTTGACGATAAGGCAGAAAAGGAGCAAATGACATATATGGCTCTGGGTAATACTCGTGCCGATCTCGAACTCGTAGCAAAGTATCTACCCGAAATAGATGCAGAGGCCGCAGGTATAGATGATGACTACCTATCCCAAATCTCTGCATTTGCTTATGACACACTGCAGATAGCCACTTTTACGGTTGATGATTTCCTGCCACCTGCCAAAGCCCCGGTAATAGTGCCAGATGAAGAGAAGAAAGCAGCGGTAAAAGCCTCTAAACAAGCTATAAAGGAGCAATGCGAGGAGAGGGCGAGAAACGAAAGTGCATATATAACCCTGTCGTTTACATCGCATATCGAAAAAAGCGAGTTTTGCGCTATGTTAGGCATAGATACTGATGCCCATTTCGCCAAAGGCGAGGATGTATTGCGACTATTTGAGTAGTTTACGAAATTAACACTTACACGCGCACGCGCAAGGAAGATGAAAAAGCCAAGTATTGAGAAGTTTATCGAGGTGTTGCAGTCCACAGGAGGCAACCTTACCCAGACTGCAAAAGCGTTTGGGGTAACTCGAACCGCTGTATATAAGTGGATCGATGGCGATAATGATTTTGCGAAAGCCGTTGAGGATAGCCGAGGTCAGCTACTCGATGAGTGTATCGCAGTATCTCGTATCGTTGCGTTAGGCATCCCGGAACGAGATCCACAGGGCAAGATTATCGGCTGGGTAAGACCGCCCGATCCATCAATGCTCCGTTATTTACTCTCTACGTTAGGCCGTTTTGAGGGATTCGGAGAGCATCTTGAGGTAAAGAGCCAAACCGAGTTAAAGGGTAGCATCCCCATCCGCAAATGGGTAGAGGACAAATTAAAGCCCCAAGAAATCCAGATTGAGATTATCGACAGCAGGGAGCAAGTAGATAAAGTGAACTAATAATTAAAACAATGGATTACAACGAGTTAAAAATGAAGTATGCCGCTGATGCGGGAGCAAGAGCCGGCAAAAGAGAGCGATTGACAAATGATGTTAAACTCGCACAGGTAAAATATGACCAACTAAACGAGCAAATCGAGAGATTGCGCCCGGTGGGAGCCGGTGATATGATCTCTGCGGAGGATGCACGAAAGCGAGATGAACTCAGCGTTTTGCGAGCTGATGCAGCAGGCGCACTCAAGAAAGCCCAAAGCGAATTATCAAGTTTTGAGGCCGAGATCATCGATCTTAACGAGGTAACAAATTCAATCACTCACTAATACGGTTATTATGGAGCATTTATCACAATTTGAGTTGGAGGCTATGGCAGAGGCCGAGCGCACCAAAAGACAGCAAAATATATCTATTCTGGAGCAGAGCTTGGCACAGGCTCGTAGTATTGCGGAAGTATGCCAAACGGCAGAGGAGCATCACATCGCCCGGAGAGAAATCCAGAGATTGGAGGATATGTTGGCAGAGGAGCTGAAATTGTTTAACTCTGCCGGGATCAGCAAAGATGATACGGATGCGATCGCCTCATCAATGCGTTTCTAATGGCAGCAAAGGAAAAGCGTAGAGGTGGAGTGTTAGACACCGAGGTAAATATCTTTTTCCTCACTCGTGATGAGCTGGAAAGATATTACAAGTGTAAGACATTTAAGCAGAGGAGAAAGTTTATAAATCAGCTTGATGAACGAAAACGATAGAAAGAGGAATACCCAACCTCTTTTGATTAAATAACTGCCTGATGGGAGGGCAATCATAATACGAATATGGTAAACAATTTGACAGTAGGCGCAAGCGTATGGGTGATGTACAACAATAAGCCCACTAATGCGGTGGTGGCAAAAATTACGACCACCGAAACAAGCAATGGTAAAACCGTAGTAGTTGGAGTAGGAACGCCCGGCACCAATGTATTATCTCCGTTCGCGGACTATGCCCCCGGAGATTTGTACATCTCGAGAAAGTCCTTGCAAATCGCCCTGTTTGGCGAAAATGAGTAACAAAAAAAGCCCTCCATCATCGGGGGGCTTTTGATTTATGCAAGACAATAAACAATCGTTTACGGCTTATTTATTGCGTAGTTACCCAACCGGGGGGCGATCATCAAATCATCGCCATCAGCACGCCAATGGCGCACGATATAGCGACCAGATGGCAAATACTTGATATGCTCGACCGCCTCGGCCATCGTGCCAAATTCAGCGACTGAAAAGTTATCTCTGACTATCTCGTACATAGTTGCGGGGTTTTAGGGTTAAAAGGGGCAAAATAAAGCCTTTTCGCCCCTTATTGGTGTTATGCGATACGTGCCAAATTAGCGACCTTAAAACAACGATATTCGCCCTTTTCGGTGTCAAAATAGACCTGTAATGTCGGGTTGGGTTTGCGCTCTGAGCCTTTCATCTCTGGCATAAGCTCGGTTTTAAGTGTGCCGTAAGCCTCTCTGATCGTGCCATCTACTTTGGTAAAGTAAAACTTGACAATGCCGGCCATCATCTTAATACGCAACTTAAAGTTAAGCCACGCTACTCTCAAAGCCTCGGCCATAGTAAAGCCGTTCTTCTTGACCATCTGCCACGCTTGGCGCATAATCTTTGATAAATGCTCTCTTTTCATACTCTAACGAATTTAGGGTTAATTATTTGTGAATGTAGGGTTATAGGGCGAACCGGTATAATTGAATCGCTTTACAAGACGATTGCCACACCAAAGGGCATAGGGCAGTTTATCAGCCGATTTAACGGCCTTAAACTCGGTGCGAGCATCGAAGATCGCCTCTGCATCGCACTCGGCATAAATAGTGCTATGGGTGTACCATACACCAAAGTAGTACATCAGGCGGTACTCTCTTGTGGTAAGCTCATCGTTCAGCTTAATATCGCCCTTAAATATGTTTTGTATTGCGTTCATAGTTGTACGGTGTTTAGTGGTTAATGATCTCTATTTCTTTGTTGCCGATTTTTTCGTCTGACACGTTGAGTACGATGTATTTTTGTGCGCTGTAATCGTAAGCGACTGCCAGGGTATTATAACCTCGCCCATCTGCTCTCTGGTCGTATATCGTATTTATATACTGATACACTTTTTTGCCCAATCTAAAATCTATGTGAGTGCAACCGCAAAGATGAAAGGCCACGTAATAAGCCAAAGTTTTTTTCGCATCGATTCGTTTCATAGTGTAAAAGGTTTATTTGTTATTTGTTGGTGCGAATGTAAAATATATAATTGACAAATGCAAATAAAAACAATAAAAAAGTAAAATAAATCTATTACACATATAAAAGGGTGTAAAAAATATATTTGTCAAATTGCGAAATGTGTAGTATATTTGTCGGACAAACAAATACTTTTCATTATGGAAATAGACATCAAAGGCGCAGCCAAGAGAAACGGCATAACGCTTACGGAACTTGCCGAGCGTTTGGGAGTAAGCCGGCAATCGGTACACTATTACATTGAGCAGGGGGATAAGAACCCAGTAGCACAGTTGGAGAAAATTGCGGATGCGATTGGATGCAATGTGGTTGATTTATTCGCAGGAGAGCCAAAGGATGATTTTCTGGCTATCGTCCGGGATAGAGGCGAGCTATTCGCGTTCTACAAGCGTGAGAACTTAAAAGAATATGCGGAAACGATCTAAATGTAGAAAAGAAAAAAGGAGCTACTCGCAAAAGTAGCTCCAAACCCAGATGTCCAACGTAAAAACAACTTCGTAATAAAGGAAATATATGCAGGGAGGGTGGAGGCCTCCCGATAACAAAGGTAGTAATACATTGCACGATATGCAACAATATCCCAAAGAAAAAAGCCTACTATCGAAAGATGGCAGGCTTTTTTTGTAACAAAGTCTTTGATGGTGCATAACCTGTTGATAACTTGGGATTGCTCCTATCGTTGCAAAGCTATGCGGTTTTTGCACAATATCAAAAAAAAACTCTATCGGCAATGGGTAACCGATAGAGCCAGTCAGGTATGAAGTAGCGGAATTTCTTCCACAGGAACAAAGATAGCATACCTCTGCACAAAATCAAAGGATTAGTCGAAATTTGTCAGCAAAATAGCGTTCTTTTCTCGTTCTTCCCTCTCGAATGATGCCAAGTAGTTCTCGGTTATGCTTAAATTGCTGTGGCCGAGGGATTCAGAGATATAGGCTATATTAGCACCAGAGCGTTTTAAGACCGTAGCAAACGAGTGGCGAGCTGTATATGTCGTTACATCCCCGATGCCTAACTGACGGCCTAATTTCTTGGTGTATATGTTCATCAGGGTATTAAAAGCGGTGCATCGTTGATCCTTCTCTGCTTCGGTTTCCTTACCGCTTAAAATGGGGAATATATACGCATCCGGAGAGTATTTGTTTCCCCATTTGTCGATAATATCCTGCATTTGTTGAGTAATAACGGCTCTAATCTCTTTAACGGTCTTTGTTGTTCTTCTGGTCTTTTGTCGTATGTAGCAAATTTCGCCATTGTGGATGTTGCTATATTTCAACCGGATAAGGTCTGCTATGTTAATGCCGTTGCACAGGTAGAGGAACATCCAATAATCTCGATATTTCTCCATTGTGGCATTACCGGAATAGGTTGCAAGTAACTTTATTTGCTGGAGAGATAAAGCCAATTTTCGCCCCTCGCCATTCCTGATAGTAAAGCGACCATCTGCAAACGGATCTGCAGATGCTTTTATAATCCCTAATCGCTTGGCATTGCTAAAGATAGTTCGCAGTTGTCGCAGATGGATGGAGATTGTTGTTTGTCTTAATCCTCTATCCCTTTCGTGCTGCTCATACTTGCGTAACCATACAGGCGTTATTGCTGAGAATGGGATATTAGAACCTCCGAAACGCTCAAAGGAGTTGAGGGCGCATTGTATTACTTGCATATTGCCGTATCGCTCCTCTTTCCGCATCTGCTCGATACGTGCAGCCATAGCCACATTTATAGTACCGGTTGCGGCTCCTCGCAGTCGTAGATTTAATCCCTCAAACGAGAAATCGCCCGAATCGGTAAGAGCCTTAACATATCCCCGGATAAGCCCAAAGCTCGCCTCGATCTCCTCTCTGGTATCTACGAGAGTGCGGTTGCGTGTGGATGATAGTTTCTCCCATTCTTCGGTGGTGAGGTTCTTGCCGGTGGGATAGTATCTTTGGATGCGATTAAACCCCACTCTGATCTTAACGGGATAGGTGTTGTTGTCCTTTGCTCTGCGAGTGTCCAGAACGGTGGCAACGGTAACTCGATCTTTTGAATAATGAAACATAGTAAACAGGGCTTGAGATTAAACAATCATTTGCATACATCGTGCATTAAATTTGCACACAAATATAGTAAATTTCGGTAAAAAAAGAAAAAACTCACAAAGGTATATCAGATATAAATATACTGATTATATGAAAATTAGGGTACTAAAATAAAATAAAGGTAAAGAATCGATAAACTGCGTTTATACTGCTCGAATAGCGGTAAAGAATAAATTTTGCACGTAGTGTATAACGCATTAATATATAGGCATATAAAGCGAAATTTGAGCCGATTAAAAGAGGTGCAAAAAATTCAATTTGCATACAACCGTGCAAATCCATTTGCATACAGCCTCCCCGAAAGCACCGAGAACCGGGGAGTATTTAGGGAGTAAAAAAAAGTAAAAAAAAGTTTGCAGAATGAAAAATAAACGCTACTTTTGTAGTGTTCAAAAAAATCAGCGGTGCGACTTGCCGAGTAAATCGGTTTTTCGTATCTTTGTAGTAAATTAGTTCTTTGTGTTTGTGCTATGGGCGAGAAAGCCGAAAGGCTCTCAATGCCTGTGTTTGTAGCATTAGCAGTCCTACGGCATAAATACAAAGGCAAGATAATAACCACTACGGGGCAAGAACCTGAAAAGGTCTTGGCGCTTGCTGATATTGCGTGAACACCCCTAAGGTGGTTTTTTGTTTAATGTTCAATTATATCAGTTATGAAAAACACATCAAAAGAGGCTCCAGCAGTCCAGAATTGCGGTAACGTATCTACTACCGCAACAACCCCCGAAAAGAACATCATTCTCGAAGAATGGCAGCGAAAGAGCTATCACGCAGCTATGCTTAATCTCGTATGGCTTGACTTTGACAAGTTTCTCACAGCTTTGCCGGTTGTTATGTATTATCTCGGTCAGATTAGACCAGATAACGAGAGCTTAAAACGTGCAATGTTAGATGATTTTGCATATGGCTTGCATAAGGCCGTTGATCTAATAACCGAAATCAAAGCGGTTGAGCCACTATATGAAGAGATCGACGAGCTTATTATGGATTTACCGTACAAGCCCGAAATGGCCACTACGACCGAGAAATAGCCATCTATCTGGGGCGGTAGTTAATCTCTACCGCCTTTGTTGATAATATGTTGAAAAAAGGTGCAAAAAATCTACGATTTGACTTGCATAGTGTGCAGGGGCGTAGTAAATTTGCATTGAACAAAAAAATCTATCAGTATTTTGTTTAACTCGCCCCTGTGATGATGCAGGGTAAAATTTTTGTTAGGTATGAATAATACTATTCTTATTTCCCTCTCTCAAGAGGAGTTACGCTCTATCGCAAAGAGCGCAGTTTTAGAGGCCTTTGCCGAGATCGGTGCGCCTGTCGTTTCACAATCAAACAAAATCCCGGAGGATGCCTTAACAACAGCCGATGCCGTAGTGTTCTTACGCACATTAGGTTATGACATCAGTATAAACACCCTCCGAAATAAAATCTTTCTTCGAGAAATCCCAAGTTTCAAATGTGGCGGTCGCAGAATGTTATCTCGTGCCGAGCTTACCGAATGGGTAGAGAGCAATCGCATCCCATCCCCAGGGGTAAGAGCTGCACAGCAGATGGCAGAAGTAGCAAGTAAACAACGCTCGTAATCTCCCCGGCTATGAACAGCGGTAACGATAGCACCTATCAGCGACAGAGTACGCAGGTGGGCGGTGGGGATGTTGTACCCAATACCGAGGCGTTAGGCCGTATTGCACAAAAGGTTTTAACGCTATTGTCAAAGGGTGGTTTGTACTCGGTTGTGGATATTACCAACCGGTTAGGTATAAGCGATCCAAGGGGGCACATACGTGATTTAAGGGCTAAGGGCTACTCGATAGGCGATATCTGGGTAACTACGCATTACGGCAACCGCTTTAAGAAGTATTTTTTAATCAACAAGTAAGGTATGAGTGAAATAAAAGAACGCACAGCATTTACATTTTATCGCACTTTTTGCGAGGGTGTAAAGACATTACCGGAGAACGAACAATTAGAGTTTTTATGGGCGGTTATCGATCTTGCATTAGACAATCGAGAGCCTAACGAGAACACATTTAGCGCATTAGGGCGCATATTCTGGCGTATGATAAAGCCTAACATTGTGGCAGATAGGCGAAAGTTTGAGAACGGCTGTAAAGGTGGCAAGTATGGGCATTTAGGTGGTGCGCCAAGTGAGAAGATGAAAGGCAACCAGAATGCACGCAAGCACCCCAAAACAAACCCCAAAACAAACCCCAAAACAAACCCCAA
>JAGBVQ010000172.1 GCA_017630245.1 Alistipes sp.
AGCGCAAATGATACCAAGACCTGTTATTGAGATGGTGTGATTCATTATTTGGTGCGATTCTTCGAAATATAATCTGCAATAGTGTTGATACTCTTGAAGATACCCTTACCCTCAGCAGGATTTGCCAACTTGATACCATAGAAGCGATCCAAGATCACGATAATCTCAAGCGCATCAATCGAATCAAGACCGAGTCCGTCACCGAACAACGGCGCATCGTTATCGATATCCTCGGGCTTAATCTCCTCGAGGTTAAGAGCGTCAATAATCTGCTCCTTAAGAGTCAGAATCAAATTTTCCATAGTCTACAAATTATTTTTTAGTTAATATCTCTATTTCTGCTTCAAATTCATCTTCGCTGCGGCAATCAATCCAACCCGTCACAAGCATCGGAGCATAGCTCTCTCGGATTGTTGCAGCTGTAATTGCGTTCATCAGCGGCTCGCGCTTCTCGTCCAAAATATAGAGCGAGGTCTCACCGCGGAATTGATATCGTATAGCCACCTCACCCAGGGCGATATTAGGCAGCGTATAGAGGAATACCGACGGGCTGGGATAGAAGTTCTCTCTATCACGAATTGTCGCCAAGTGATTCATATCCGCCACAATCGATGATGAACGATTAAAGAGCACAATGTCGTGCTCCTGTGCACGCTCCTGGGTACTCTCCCCTCGCAGCAGTAGCTCCGTAGCAACAATAGCCAGGCGGCTCATCGTATCCATCTTATAAAACTTGGCGTAGTCGCCAATATACTCCTTGTAGAGCTCCTTGAGCAACGCTGCGCCCGTAGTAGTGGTCGCTATCGAATTGCCATCCACCGCCACACTCTCGGAGGTGATCTTGACGCTATGCATCAGTTTCGGTGTTGCATCGCCGATCTTATTTTGCACATTAGCGCAACCCTTGCCATAGAGCAGTGCGCCATTGCACCCTCCAAATCCCGAGATAATCTTCAAGAAGTAGGGCTTATTGCACTCGCGCTCCTGGTTGCTGATATTGATCTTTCCACCAACACCAATCTCCTCAAAACCGCGCACCGAAAGCACAATACCGTCATCTGCAGCTCGCGCCGTGAGGATCGTCTCCACTACACCTGCTGCACCCAGCGTATGGCCATAATAGCCCTTCAGTGCCGAGATAGGCACATTCGACAGCCCCGTGGACTCGATAGCCTTCGACTCCATCTGGTCGTTAAACATCGTAGCCGTGCCGTGCACGCAGACTACGCCCAGATCCTCTGCCGAGAATCCATCCATTACTCTACGTATAGCCTCAACCGTACCCTCTCCCACCGGAGATGGTGCACTGACGTGGTAGGCGTCGTTATTAAGTGAGCTTCGCAGCAGTTGCCATCTTCCACTCTCGGCATCACACTCTTCGCTCGATCGGCCAAAGATGATTGTTGCGGCAGCCTCGCCAAGATTCAATCCAAGGCGCTCGATATCGAAAGGTCGGCACGCCTCGGGCGATAGCGACTTAAACGAGAGAAATCCCGCCAACACAAAGGGCGAAATAACATCCGCACCGCAGACAATCGCCACATCATACTCCCCGGCCGATATCAACCTATCGGCAAGCGTCTGAGCCGTCACTCCCGAGATGCAGGCATTGCAAACCACCACGGGCTGGCTGCTCATAGCGAAGTATTGCGCAATCTTCTTAGCTGTAGCTCCGGGTGCAAGGTAGTCGCCCTCGCCTCCCGTATCGAGTGCATCGACATTGGCCTTCGTTGTACTCAAAATCAGCAGCGTACGAGGCGATGTGATATCTATATCGCAGTGCAGCAGACTCTCCTCAACAGATCGAATCGCCAACGACTCGAAACGTGAATATCCCTCCAATGCGATATCGGCCATCTGCTCCTCCGAGAGGATCGATGCTGTAAAACTCTCCGGTACTCCTCGCCAACCCTCATAACGCACGAGAGCAGAATTGCCGGCTCTGAGCGCCTGGTAATTCTCCTCCGTAGTTCGTCCCAATGGGGATGTTATATTCGTGGCAAGGATCTCAATCATAGCAAACCTACCGTTTTTTTCCACTCGGTATAGAATTCGGGGCTATACCACATCAGTTTATAATCCCGATCCATAAACACCTGAACGCTGTGTGCCGTCAAAAACACAGTTCCCGTCTCGGGGTCGTAAATCGTATAATCAAACAGAATCTTGGCGCTATCTGTCGGGCGATATGTAATCTTAATCGTTGGGCGCATACCAAAACGCAATGGCTGCTTATAGCTCATCGTCATCTCGACAATAGGTACGAAGATATTCTCGCTGATATAAAGCTTATACGAAAGGCCATACTTCTCGCCGAAGGCCTCACGGGCATCCTCCAGATAGAGAGGATAGGCTCCGTGCCAGACGACATTCATCATATCGACCTCGCTGAAGCGGACCTCAAACTGCTTCTCAACCGAGAGCTCCAAATCTTTGTTCATAGTTTCGTTCATTGCAAATAGCGCTATTCGACATTACGCACCGACAACTTAATTTCGGCCGTGGCGATCGTTCTTCCCTCACAGGTAATCTCTGCATTGGCGAGCGTCATTCCGAAGATCTCCTCGAGGATATCAACCCTTGTGGTGATGGTCGATCCGACTTGGGGCAGCTCGTGCACAACGTAGTTACGGATGGCTCCAATAAATCCAACCTGCACATCCTTTTTGAGGATATACTTGTTGTAAAAACCAACTCTCGCTGCACAGGTCTGAGCTATATTCTCCATCATTCCCGATGCCGAAAATCGACCGCCGTCAACAAAGATATTTGCCTCTCGGATCTCGGTCTCGGTCGTCGAGGTCATCATCTCAAAATGGGTCATTGTATCGATCATCACAAATGGCTCCTGCTGCGGCAGCACCGTGTGAACGTCAATCGAACGGATATACTCTTCGGTAATATTTACTGCATCCATTAGCTCCAAAAATCATAGAAGTTGAACCACTGTGTCGGGTATTGGCGTACTCGCTTCTCGAGTTCGGCAACGTAGGCTTTGGCAAGCTGCTCGATCTGCACTCTGCGAGGTTGCGAGCGGTCGTAATCCAGCGGCGTAACGTAGATCTTATATCGGCTCAGCCCCTCCTTCATAACATTTACCGCCAGCACATTGAGTCCTCGCATCGTGGCTACGCTGAACGGGCCCTGCGGGAATGAGGCCTCACGACCCAAGAACTCCACCTTAACACTCTTCGTTGCTCCCGCCGAGCGGTCGGTAGGGAAACTTACGATATTTCCTGCGCTCAGTTCGTTGTCAATCTCATAGAGATGACTCATATCCTGCTGGATAGCGATCATACTCACATTCGTCTTGACGAACATCGAATTGCGGTTACGCATCACCGACTCCTTCTCGTGCGCATAGACCACAGCATTGATTCGCTTCTGCTCCGAGGGGAGCGAATATCCCGCGATCTCGTAGTTGCCTATATGGGAACTCAGGTGTACAAAGCCTTCGGGGCGCGAAGCCAAGGCGGCAAAGTGCTCAAAGCCCTCGATATCGACCTTGAAGCGCTTGCCTGCATACATTGCAAACTTATCAATCACCACCTGTGCAAATTTGCAGTGGTTGCGATAGGTCGCCCACGCTGCACGGCAGCGGCCATAGCCCAAACGATTACGAAAATAGTCGTAAGCGCTCTTGCGACTCGGGTTCAACACCAGGCAGACAGGGATGACAAAGATTGCGGCGAAGAGGTAGAGCAATCGCGTGTCGATATATCGCAACGAGGCGATAAGAGAGCGATGCATCTTATCACCGCCGTATGTCGTTCCTGCCCACTGCTGTTTCATTAGTTCACCTTGCTCTCGATATAGTCACAGAACTTGCTGAAGGTATCAACGCCAACCATCTCCTCAGCCTTGATCTTGAAGCCGAAGTTACGCTCGACGATAACTACGATATCAACAAAATCCAAGCTGTCGATACCCATATCAGCCTTCAACTTTGCCTCAGGGAAGATGTTCTCCTCCTCGATCTCAAGCTCCTCAATCAAAAATGCCTTTACTTTTTCTTCAATTTCTACACGATTCATAACGATTTGAATTATTTAAGTTTGAACTAAATTTATTGTACTGTCTGTATAAGTGCATCTGCAAGATATCTGTATACGCTTATTGCTCGCCCAACAAACTTGGGACATAACAAACCTTTAATGTCGCTAAACACAAGCTGACAAACAATCTCACCACTAGCGTTATCCACCAATGCCATTGTGCCATTGACTACCGCACCACCACATTTTCGATATATAGCGAATGCAACACCACCTCCATTGCCAACATTCATAGAAGTAACATTGATTTTCAATGTATATGCACAAGCTGCATCCTTAACAATTTGCGACTTTAGCGAACCTCTCTTCTCGTTGTAGTATGTTATAAAACTCTCGTGAGCGCGGTTGAGGCCTTGAACAAAAGCATCATACTCTTGCTGGCTCTTGGCTGTATAATAATCTTTGGCATACTGATTTTTGCCATCAATCAAAGCATTGCTATCATTCACGACAACATTAAAGGTTATCTGCTCATTAAAAATCGCCTTATTACCACCTACAACGATCATATTTGCCGATGCTGCAGTCGAAACCCCAACGGCTAATAAGAGTGCTAAAATCAACTTTTTCATACCCGAATTACTTAAATTTCTTAACGACCAGCGCACTGTTGGTACCGCCGAAGCCAAACGAGTTACTCAGCACGGTATCGACCTTCGTATCGACAGTCTTGCTTGCAATATTGAGCTGGGCTGAGTATTCATCAGGCGTCTCGAAGTTGATATTCGGCGCAACGAAGCCATTCTGCATCATAATCAGCGAATAGACCAGCTCGCTCGCTCCTGCCATCCAGCACTCGTGGCCCGTCATACTCTTCGTACTCGAAATGTATGCGTGCTCGCCGCCAAAGAGTTTGCCGAGGGCCATAGCCTCAAACATATCACCCTGGCGGGTACTTGTTGCGTGGGCGTTGATGTAGTCGATATCCGAAGGAGTCATCTGGGCATCCTCCAGAGCGCGCTGCATAGCTCGCAAGCAACCCTCATCGCTGGGCTGACTGATAACCGAGGTGCCATTAGACGAGAATCCATAGCCTACAACCTCGGCAATGATATTTGCACCGCGAGCCACTGCGTGGTCATAATCCTCAAGGATAAGCGCTGCAGCACCACCGCTCGGCACAAGGCCATCACGATTATTATCGAACGGGCGACTCGCCTTGGTCGGATCCTCCATATTCTTCGAAAAGGCTCCAAGTGCATCGAACGACGCCATAGAGTAGAAGTTAGTCTCCTGCGCACCACCGCACAGCACCACATCCTGCAATCCGCCCTTGATGAGCAGATAGGCCAAACCGATCGAGTGGCTACCGCTGGCACACGCTGCGCTGACGGTATAGTTCGCACCCTTGAGTTTGAAGATTGTGCTGAGGTTCATCGTTACGGTCGAGTTCATAGCCTGGAAGATAAACGACTGACCCAGAAGCTCCGTATCGTGCTTCTCATCCATAATCTTTGCCGCCTCAATCACCGGCTTTGCCGACGAGTCGTTACCGAAGATACAGCCAACCTCGTTCTGCTCCAGATACTCATTGCTGATATCGGCCATCTTGAAGGCCTGAAGGCTCGCCATAAAAGCATACTCGGCCTCCTCCGACATTCCGCGACGAAGGTGGCGATCGATAAGACCCTTGAGTACAGGCTTCTGCACGACACCTGTAAGCGCCGATTGATATCCATACTCCAATCGTATCTGCTCGATACCGACTCCCGATCGGCCACTATACAACGACTCCTTAACCTCCTCAACGCTTGTTCCGAGGCAGGACCAAATTCCCATTCCTGTAATTACTACACGTCCCATTATATCTCTTAAATTCGTTTAATACAAACCTCCGTTTATGCTGATTACCTCGCCCGTGATATAGCTTGCCGCATCCGAGCACAAGAAGCCCACCAATGCTGCAACCTCCTCAGGCTTACCAAAGCGGCGCATCGGCACCAAATTCTTCAACTCATCCTGTGGAAGATCCTTGGTCATATCGGTCTCGATAAAACCGGGAGCCACAGCATTGACCGTCACACTACGTGCTGCCACCTCTTGAGCGAGCGCTTTTGTTGCACCGATCAGGCCGGCCTTGGCTGCGCTATAGTTCGTCTGCCCTGCCATACCCTTCAATCCCGAAAGTGAGGTCATATTCACAATACGACCACCGTGCTTGCGCATCATCATCTTCGGCAGAAGGTGGCGTGTAACGTAGAAGAATCCATCCAGAGTAATATCCATCACCGAGTGCCAATCCGAATCAGGCATCATAAACATCACATTATCACGGCGAATACCTGCGTTATTTACCAAGTATGCGATATAATCCTCCGGATGCTCCTGCTCCCACTGCGAGAGGGCTGCGCTAACCTCAGCCTCGTTCGACACATCGAAACGCATCGTTGTAGCCTCGCCACCATTGGCACAAATTGCCTGTCGCACCTCCTCTGCCGCAGCCTCATTTGATTGATAGTTGATGATCACAGGAATTCCCATCTCGGCGAGCTTCAAGCACACCGCACGACCCAAGCCTCGAGAGCCACCTGTCACAAGAGCATATTTCATATTTTTCAGAGTTCGATTCAATCTTTGCGACCACCCCGTTTTCACACCGCAGTACGCCACAAAGTCCGTTTAACAATAAATTCAGTTCCTAAAAGAAGGAAATATCTTTGCAAAGATATAACAAAAAGTCTAAAACCCAAGTGATTTATGCCATTATTCATTAAGAATAATGTCAAGAGTATAAAAAATAGCCTAAAAAAGCGTGTGTCGCGAGGTGTTCTTTCGGGTGGATTTTTCGCCGAAAACGAGATGAAAATCGAGGTAAATTGCTGCAAAAAGCAGACAAAATCGCGGCGAAAAACGCCATAAAATTTCACAAAAAAAAGAGGAGAAATAAGAGAAAAATTAGAGGTGAATTCAGGGCGAATTTGACCCGAATTTTAACCCAAATTTCGACCCGAATTTTCAACAAAAAACCGCCGACAAAGACCTGCTTTTTGCTCCGATTTTCGAACAAAATCAAGCGATTTTCGATGCAGAAAAACGGTCATTTATCAACAGCAAAATCGATTGTTATTTAACTGATTACAAAGGGGATAAAGCGCCATCGAGGAGTGGCGTAAAAATCGATGTGAAAGATGGAATTGACGACGCTTTGCTTGTCCATCCCATCCGCTCGCCGCGGGGGCACCTCCAAACTTTGAAACAAGCGGCTGCAGCACAACTACTTTTGTTTTTTATACCCATCCTTTCAAACGAGTTTGAGGGTGTTGTTTACTTTCGTGGCGGCCTCTCCTATGGAGAGTCAACACACCT
>JAGBVQ010000173.1 GCA_017630245.1 Alistipes sp.
AGTAGTTGTGCGACCACCTCGTGCAGAAGACCATCGAGCCTTGCCGTATCGCTTTGCGCGATGCAGGCCTGCAGGCTTCGCAGATTGATGAGGTTATCCTCGTGGGTGGTTCGACCCGTATTCCCGCAATCCAGCAGGTTGTAGAGCAGTTCTTCGGTAAGACCCCCAACAAGTCGGTTAACCCCGATGAGGTTGTGGCTATCGGTGCTGCAATTCAGGGTGGTGTCCTCACAGGTGAGGTTAAGGATGTACTCCTTCTCGACGTTACTCCGCTCTCGCTCGGTATCGAGACTCTGGGTGGTGTATTCACTAAGCTCATCGACGCTAATACCACCATCCCGACCCGCAAGAGCGAGGTATTCTCGACCGCTGCTGACAACCAGCCTTCGGTAGAGATTAACGTATGCCAGGGTGAGCGCCCGATGGCTCGCGACAATAAGTCGATTGGTCGCTTCCACCTCGACGGCATCCCCGCAGCTCCGCGTGGCGTTCCGCAGATTGAGGTAACTTTCGATATCGACGCAAACGGTATCCTTAACGTGTCGGCAAAGGATAAGGGCACAGGCAAGGAGCAGAAGATTCGCATCGAGGCTTCGTCGGGTCTGACCGAGCAGGAGATTCAGCGTATGCGTGACGAGGCTAAGGCTAACGAGGAGAAGGACCGCATCGAGAAGGAGCGTATTGAGAAGATCAACGCTGCCGATTCGAACATCTTCGCAACCGAGAAGCAGCTCAAGGAGTATGGCGATAAGCTCCCCGCAGATAAGAAGTCTGCAATCGAGGGTGCTCTCGCAAAACTTAAGGAGGCTCACAAGAGCGCTGACATCGCAGCTATCGATACTGCAATTGCAGAGCTCAACGCTGCTTGGCAGGCTGCATCTCAGGATATCTACGCTCAGCAGCAGGCACAGCAGGCTCAGGGTGCACAGGGTGCACAGCAGAATGCCGGAGCGCAGGGTGGTGCTCAGCAGGCTCAGCCTGAGGATGTAGAGTTTGAAGAGGTAAAGTAAAAAAAACATTTTAAGGGGCAACTACTTCGTTGCACGGCGATAACCCGACTCCTCACATACGTCAAGTATGCTGCGGGTCGGGTTTCTTGTGCGCCTTGTATTTCCCTCCTTAAAATGATTTTTTTAGTATCGTGGCAAGGGACAATTACTTCGTTGCACAGCGATAACCAAAGGGGTTATTCAACAATAAAGCTGAACGGCCTTTTTTTGTTGGCTATTTGAGAGTACACGAAAAATTTTTACATTTGCACTATCAATATAGCGAATTATGGAATCTTTACGCGAATTATACAAGGTTGGTAGTGGTCCATCGAGTAGCCATACTATGGGACCGAAGCGTGCTGCCGAGCAGTTTGCCGAGCGCACCAAGGGGGCCGATGCCTACCGAGTAACTCTCTATGGTTCATTGGCCGCTACGGGTAAGGGTCACCTTACCGATGTGGCTATCCTCTCGGTACTTGAGCCGTTGGCTCCGACCGAGATCATCTGGCGAGCAGACGTTGTGCTCGACTTCCATCCCAACGGAATGTTGTTTGAGGCGATGAAGGGCGGCCTGATTATCGATAGTTGGACTATCTTCAGCGTCGGAGGAGGCTCGTTGGCTAACGAGGAGACTATCGCCGAGACCCCGAAGAGCGTCTACCCGCTCACCACAATTCAGGAGATTAAGGAGTGGTGCTACAACGAGGGTAAGACCTATTGGGAGTATGTCGAGGAGTGCGAGGGTAAGGAGATCTGGGACTTCCTGGACCATATCTGGACCGTGATGACCGAGTCGGTTGAGCGTGGACTCAACAACGACGGAGTCCTGCCCGGAGGACTTAAAGTTGCGCGTAAGGCGAGTACATACTACGTTAAGAGCAAGGGTTATGCCGGCTCGCTGAGTTCGCGTGCCCGTATCTATGCCTACGCTCTGGCTGTGGCCGAGGAGAACGCTTCGGGAGGTACGGTTGTGACGGCTCCGACCTGCGGCTCGTCGGGTGTATTGCCGGGTGTGATCTACCACTTGGTAACCTCGCGTGAACTTATCCGTATCCGAGTTCTGCGTGCTCTGGCTACGGCAGGTCTCTTTGGTAATGTTGTTAAGACCAACTCCTCGATCTCGGGTGCCGAGGTGGGTTGTCAGGGCGAGATTGGTGTCGCTTGCGCTATGGCGGCGGCAGCATCGTGTCAGCTCTTTGGCGGTACTCCTGCACAGATTGAGTATGCTGCAGAGATGGGTCTGGAGCACCACTTGGGACTCACCTGCGACCCCGTATGCGGACTTGTGCAGGTGCCCTGCATCGAGCGAAATGCAATTGCGGCGGCTCGTGCATTTGATGCTAATACCTACGCTACGCTCTCGGATGGCTCACACTTGGTGTCGTTCGATAAGGTTGTAGAGGTTATGCACGAGACGGGTCATAATCTGCCGAGTCTCTATCGCGAGACTTCGCAGGGCGGTTTGGCCAAGAGCGTACTGCCTAAGAGCCATAAATAGATTGTGCTGATCAATACAGAAGAGAAACTGTCTGGCAAGGCTACTTCGTCACATAAAAAAGGCGTGTCCAACTTTTATTGGACACGCCCTTTTTTTTGCCGTATTAACTAACTTATCGCAATCAGAGCAAGTGTGATTACGATGGTGGATACCATATAGCGATTGATAGGCGTGTATCGAGGATCCGGCTCGTTGGGGTTGCGCTCCGCAGAGAATGCACTGCTTGTGCATATTACGCCAAATGCAAAGATTGACAACAGGTTAAGTGATATAACAAACCAGCGGTACACCTCCTTGAATGCTGATACCGAGATATCGCTTGCTGCCATACCGTCGAATAGCCAGAGGCTTATCGGGCTATTGACGATGGCCCAATAACTCTCCAGAATGCACATCGTGCAGATGACCCACGTTGCGAAGATGCCCCAGTTACCCATTCTGTTATTCTTGCCTACGAGCGAAGCTGTGTATGCCAAAACAAGCGGCGTGATGATTTGTGCAACGGTTATTCCGTGCAGAGCCCACTCCGGCAGGCGATCAATGCCGATAAGTTCGAGCAGGGTGAAGTAGATTGCCCACGCGGCATAGAGAATTGTGGCAACTTTGGCAGCGGTGCGCGTTGCGCAGTTCGACGCAATCTGCCAAAGCAAGAAGAATCCTAAGGCGGGGAGCAGATAGAGGATGCAGTTAATTGGCAATTTGCCTACAAATGAAGTAGCCAGACCGAGCATTCCCAGAGTCTGAACAACCATCGGCGCTGCCAGCAGGAGTACCGAAACCCACTGCTTGGTGCGGGTTGCGGGATTGTTCAAGTGGTTAATCTTTCCCATATAAGTCGCAGTTGAGCCGCTGCACCCTGGCGGCATTACACTTCGGGGCGTGGTGCCTGCGCCCACTCTTACGAGAGTAAATGTACGAAAAATTGGCCGAATATGCAATAGCATCCCCACTAAAAATGATAAAAAAGAGTCAAAAGAGCCATAAAGTATCTTTTTGTGGTAATATTCCCTTTCGGTTTGTGCTATTTTTCAGATAATTTAATTATCTTTGTACGCTTATTGGCATAGGGTGACCCTCGAGCAGAGTATGCCCTTGTTGGAATGGCAATAAAACTAAATAAACAAATAACTAATAATTACAAAAATTTAACAAAAATGCAAAGTAAAGGCGCAATTAAATTACTCGCAGTCCTTTTAGGACTTGCTTGTATTTTCCAGCTCTCGTTTACTCTGAAGACCGCTAACGTAGAGAAGAAGGCGGCTGAGTATGCTCAGGCATTTGCCGAGGAGGAGCAGGAGGCAATGGAGCAGTACTATCTTGACTCTGTTGCAAACAAACCGGTTTATAATGTTTTGTTCCGCAAGTACACCTACAAGGAGTGTAAGGAGCGTGAGATCAACCTCGGTCTTGACCTTAAGGGAGGTATGAACGTAATGCTCGAGATCCAGGTTGAGGACGTTGTTAAGGCTTTGGCAGGCGACAGCCAGAACGAGCCCGCATTCGTTACAGCTATGGAGGCTGCAAAGGAGGCTACAAAGCAGGGTACTGATGACTTCATCGGTGCATTTGCTAAGTCGTACACCACTTCGACTAACGGCGCACCCCTGGCAGCAATCTTCGTAAGCCCCGATCGTAAGGATATCACTCCTAGCAGCACTGATGAAGAGGTTGTTAAGATTCTGCGCAAGGAGACTGACGACGCTATCGCAGCATCGTTCAACATCATCCGTAGCCGTATCGACCACTTCGGTGTAACACAGCCCAACATCCAGCGTCTTCCCAACTCGAACCGTATCTTGGTTGAGTTGCCGGGCGTTAAGTAGCCTGAGCGTGTTCGTAAGCTCCTCCAGGGTACTGCATCGTTGGAGTTCTGGACAACTTACAACGCAGCTGAGCTTCTCTCGTCGTTGGCAAATGCTGACCGCGCACTGAAGTCGGTACTCGGTGATGAGGTTGAGGTTGAGGAGGTTGAGGCTGCTCCCGCAGCTGAGGGTCTTCTCGGTGAGGTTGCTGAGGGTGAGGCTGCTGCAGAGCCTTCGACTCACCACTACAACCGCGCACAGAACCCGCTCTTGGCAGTTCTTGATCCCTACTACGCAGGTGGCGCAGTAATCGGTGTTGCTACAACTGCTGACGTTGCTGTTGTGAACAAGTACTTGGCAATGGATGTTGTTAAGGATGCTTTCCCCGCAGACGTTATGTTCAAGTGGGGTATCAAGCCCGATCCGATGTACGACAACAAGGTTGCTCTCTACGCAATCAAGGTTGAGCGTCCCGATGGTAAGGCTCCCCTCGATGGTAGCGTAATCTCGGATGCTCGTGAGGCATACGCACAGAAGGGTGCTGATGCAGAGGTTTCGATGTCGATGAACTCGAACGGTGTTGCAGAGTGGGCTCGCCTTACTGCAGACAACGTAGGTAAGTGCATCGCAATCGTTTTGGATGGTTATGTATATTCTGCTCCGGTAGTTCGTCAGAAGATCGAGGGTGGTAACTCGTCGATTTCGGGTAACTTCTCGATCCAGGAGGCTCAGGACTTGGCTAACGTGCTCAAGTCGGGTAAGGTTCCTGCTCCGGCTCGTATCATCCAGGATGAGGTAGTAGGTCCTTCGCTCGGTCAGGAGTCGATCGACGCAGGTCTGATCTCGTTCGTTATCGCATTTATCCTCGTACTGCTCTATATGGGTCTTTTCTACCGCACAGCAGGTTGGTTGGCCGATGTCGCGCTGGTTACTAACGTATTCCTGTTGATGGGTATCCTCGTATCGTTCGGTGCAGTTCTGACTCTGCCGGGTATCGCAGGTATCGTACTTACAATGGGTATGGCTGTGGATGCTAACGTGATTATCTACGAGCGTATCAAGGAGGAGTTGCGTGCAGGTAAGGGTCTTGGTTCGGCTATCAAGGATGGTTTCTCGAACGCTTACTCGGCAATTATCGACGGTCAGCTCACTACTATTATTACAGGTGTCGTTCTCTTCGTATTTGGTAATGGTCCTGTTCAGGGCTTCGCTACTACCTTGATTATCGGTATCGTAACTTCGCTCTTCTGCTCGATCTTCATCACTCGTCTTTTGCTCGAGTGGGTTGCAGGTAAGTGGGGTTGCCTCTCGTTCTCGCGTAAGTTCTCGGAGAACTTCCTCGCTAACGTTAAGTTTGACTTCGTAGGTAAGCGTAAGTTCTCGTATATCATCATCGCTGTTGTAGCTCTGCTTTCGGTTGTTTCGTTTGCAGTTCGTGGCCTGAATATGGGTGTTGACTTCACCGGTGGTCGTATCTATGTTGTACGCTTCGATCAGCCTGTTTCGGACGATGCAGTTCGTGAGGCTATCAACGCTAAGTTCTCGACTATCGAGGGTGTAGACGCTTCGAACATCAGCTGCGAGGTTAAGCAGTTCGGTGATGACAACCAGATGCGTATCTTCACTCAGTACAAGTACGATGATACTTCGGAGGAGACTACAGCAGAGGTTGATCAGCTCATCTACGACGCAGTTAAGGGTCTCTACTCTTATGATATCACACTCGACCAGTTCAAGGATACTGTAAGCGACGAGAACGGTATTGTTTCGTCGAACAAGATCGGTCCTGCTATCGCTCGTGATATGATCTTCAACGCATTCTACGCAGTTATCTTCTCGCTCATCGCAATCGGTTTGTATATCGTTCTGCGATTCAAGAAGTGGCAGTGGGCACTCGGTGCAACTTCAGCACTTGCTCTGAATGCATTTATGGTTATCGGTGTATTCTCGTTGCTCTACGGTTTGATGCCCTTCTCGATGGAGGTTGACCAGGCATTCATCGCAGCAATCCTGACTATCATCGGTTACTCGATCAACGATACCGTGGTTATCTTCGACCGTATCCGCGAGTTCCTCTCGCTCTACCCGAAGCGTAACTTCCGCGAGAATATCAACAACGCAATCGGCTCGACTCTGTCGCGTACAATCAACACCTCGGCTACTACCTTGGTTACTTTGATTGCAATCTTCGCATTCGGTGGTGAGACTATCCGTGGCTTCATCTTCGCACTGTTGCTCGGTATCACTATCGGTACTCTCTCGTCAATCTTCGTTGCAACTCCGATTGCATACGACTTGATGAAGAAGAACGCTGACAAGGAGTAATTGTTAGCTCATCAATACTTCACGACCCGCCAGAACACTGGCGGGTCGTTTTTTTTGCAGCACGGTGGGAGAAGAGAAGAGAGAAAAGAGGAAAGAGGAAAGAGAAGATAGACGGGAGGTGAGAGGTGAGAGGCGAGAGAAGATAGATGGGAGGCGAGAGGATAAGCGAGTTGCGCAGAGATGAGGTGTGAGGTCGGAGAGAGAAGATAATGGTGACTTGAATAATGGCATAAATACTTCCTCGAATACATTATTGAATTGCTTCCGCCAATCCCAATTCTACCTATATATAATAAGGGCTGTCGCAACACGGTAGGTTGGACAGCCCTTATTGTTGTTTCGAGATGGTAGGGTAGCCCCACCACCTCAAAAACGATATTACCACTCGACCTTCTCGGTGTAGGTTACGCCGAAGTTGTCGGTTACGCGAATCTCGCCGCTACGTACTCCCTCGCTCGGCTTCACACGGAACATATAGTCCGATTTTGCCGGCGCAGCGTAGCCTGCAGCTCTACCTCGCAGGTGCGTGAGGTGTGTCGCGTGGAACTCTACGTAGTCGGGATCCTCCTCCTCGACCTTCTCGAAGGTTGCGACCTTCTGGCCGCCCTCCCACCACTCGACAGCAGACCAGTTGTCTGTCGAGTAGTTCCAGATATTAACCTTCACATATCCATCGCCTGTGCGTGTCGGGGTGTAGGGACGCATCTGGTAGTTGCGACCCTTGCCGACCGTCTTGAACCACCACTTAACATCCTCTCCATTGACCTCTACGACCATATAGCCATTAGGCTGACCGTCGTTGCTGAGGAACTCATTTGAGCGCAGAACGCCGTTACAACGGGCAACTGTTACGCACGAGAAGTGGCCCATACCGGGGAACTTCTCCTCCATTGTAGCCAAGTCGCAACCGTAGTTGGTATGGTAGTGGCCCGACCACATATATACTCGCTTGTAGGGCTTGAGCAGGTCGGTGTAGCGCTGGTAGTTCTGGTAGTAGGTCAGGTATGCATTATCGTGCGTACCCCTCTTCTTAAAGAGCTGAGCGTGGCCACAGATGTAGATGGCGTGATCCTTGGGGATGAACTTGAGATCCTCCTCCAACCACTTCATCTGCTCGTCATCGAGACCATAGCGATAGGTCTTGTTCGGATCGTCACGGTCGTAGATGATGTTGTTTACCATCACATAGTGAATCTTACCCACGGTGAATGAGTAGTATGTAGGCATAACATACTCCTCGAAGTAGGGGGTTCCGAGCTTGGTGTCGAAGAGGTTAAATTGGTCGTAGTCGTGGTTACCGATAACCTGTACCATCGGATAGTCAGCCGTAGCCGAGATATCGAGATAGTCGTCATATCCGGCCATCCAGTTGTAGACCAAATCACCGAGGTTGATTGCGAAGAATTCGCCGGTAGTGCTCTTGCGATACTCGGCGATATCGGGCAATACAACGTCACGATAGCGCTCGCCCGAGCCGTCCAGACGAAGACCGCGCATCTGCGGGTCGCCAATCATAATAACGGTGTACTTGTCGGTCGAAGCCTCACGCTTCTCGAGCGTAAAGTTTGCAGTTACACCCTTCTGGTAACGAGGTACGCGCTTGAAAATCTGAGGAATACTCTTGCGGTAGGGGAGCTTGTAGCCGTCGGGTACCGAGATGTAGACAAAACGGATACTCTCCATATTGCTCTTCATCGCATAGTAGCCGTAACCATCGGTCTCCACGCACTGCGTTCCGTCAGAAACAACACATCCCGCGATAGGCTCACCCTGGGCGTTGGTTACACGTCCGTAGACGTTGCTACCATCAGCCTTAGGCTCTGCCGGCTCGGCGATGTTGTTGTCGAACCAGCCGCCCGAAACGGTGGTCTGAGCAGCCAGACCTGCGATATTACCGCGACGACCTGAAGCAGCCTTTACCTCGCCCTTATTGGCGCAATCCACAATGCGGATCTCGTTGCCAACCTGACCGGTTGCACGACCAACGATACCGCCGGTGTGAATCGAGCGAGCGTGATTCTCGTAGTTGTTGCTACCTGTGCCGCTGATAACCTTACCATAGTTCACGCAGCGACGCAAATAGGCGTTATATTTCGCATCGCGCTTGGTGTAGATACCTCCGACGATACCTCCGTTGCAAGATGCGTCATTGGGGCTAAAACCTGCGTAGATACTCTCGCCAAAGTTGATTGCATTGATGATGTGCACCTCGCGGCCGATGTTTCCGGCAATACCGCCTACGAGCGAAACCGCCTCGTTCGAGAGCTCGGCCTTACCGTAGTTCTTACAGTCGGCAACGACCAACTTGGTGTGGGGCATACCCACAACGCCACCCACAACGCCACGGTGTGAGCCCGTAGCCGAGACGTGGCCGAAGTTGTCGCAACAAACCACATCGTGCTTACAGTGTGCAACGATACCGCCAACGCAGCTGTCGCCAATATCAGTTCCGCCGACAAGGCTCGACGAAGAGCTGACCTTTCCGCGGTTTATACACATCTTTGTAGTTGCACCAAAGGCCTCGCCCACGATACCACCAACTCTGTCAATCGGCATATCGCCTGCATAGATCACATCGCCGTGATTCTCGCAGCGAATGATACTTGCTGCGGGCTGCAACTTGGGGTAGTTTGCACCGGTGATACCTCCGATTCTCATCGACTCGCCCTTAGCTGCGCTACCCGAGCAGTTCGAAGAGATAGTACCATAGTTGCGGCACGACTTTATAATGTATCGGTTCGAGCCGACAAGACCTCCGATGTAGAGATCCTTCTCGGTGAAGCTCGACTTGTGAGTAAGCGGAGCGTGATTCTCGCAATTCTCGATAGTTCCGTTGTTTATCGCTGCAATCCAGCCAACGAAATACTCGCCACTGCGATTCTGGGCCTTCATTTCGCACGAAGCATCGATACGCAGGTTGCAGACCTTACCACCCTCCAAAATCGTGTGGAAGAGGGCATTCTGCGCCTTCCAATTCTTCAGAGCAAAGCCCTGACCGTCGAAGGTACCTCCGAAGCTCTTGATCGAAGCGATCTTCTTGACCTTGGCCATATCGATATCGGCCTCGAGGCAGATTACGCCCTTATCGTTGCGGAAACCTGAGGTATCCTCACCGTTGTTGATTGCATTGACAAATGCCACCAACTGCGTAGCATCCTTGATACCACCTGCATAGACGGCAACTACCGACAGCAGCAGTATGAGTGTTAATGAGAGTCTCTTCAAAAATCTCATAATCTTCTGATTTTTCAATTAGTTCAGTAAAACTACTCTATATTACCACGCAATTGTAGAGGAGTAGGTGTTGCCGAATCGGTCGGTTACGCTCACCGTACCCGTGCCGCTCGACTTGCTCTCGTATGCGCGGAAGAGGGTGTGCAGATTATCATCCTCAGGAGCATAATCGTCCTTGCCCTTCAGCGTGTAACCATTGCTCCAGTAGAAGTGCTTAATCTCGTAGCTTGCCAAACTGTAGGCATCCTTATAACCCACCTTCGACATAGTTACACCATTGTACTTCGGAGTCTGCCACTTATCATCCCAGAGGAATACATCGACATAGACATACTTGCTGTCGGCTGCCTTACCGTCCTGCAGGTCGGTGAAGCTCTTGTGGTATTCGCCGGGCTTGTAGACCTTCATCTGGTATGAGTCCGAAAGGGTTTCGCCACTCGACTTTAACTTTGCTACGCCGTTATCGTCGTAGTTCCAGTCACGATATTTGTAGTCGGGCTGAGGCGAAGTCTTGCCGGTGAAGCCCGAAGTCTGGTAGATTGTGGGCTTGAACTTCCAGGTGATCTTATCGCCATCAACCTCTACGATGGTATATCCGCGCGGCGTGCCCTTGGCAACATACTCGTTGGTCCAAAGATCGCCGGTTGCGCGAGCCACGGTGTGCACCTCGATATTCTTCAAGGTGTGCGACTCAGGATAGACATAGTTGAAAGTGGTGTGAGAGTGACCTGCCCAGGCGTGCACTGTGGCATACTTCGAGAGAAGCGCTGCGTAGTCCGAACGGTGGTTCGAAGTCGTAGCCGAACGCTCGCTCATATTCTCCTGCATAAACATCGGAGAGTGAGCTGCAACCATCAGCGTGGTCGAACGATCGACATAGCGCAAATCGTTCTGCAACCAAGTCCAGATCTCGTCGGTAAGACCCTGATCATACTCCTTAAGCTCGCCGCTTGCGTTCTTCTTCATCACCAGATTATCGAGCACAATGTAGTGCTGCTTACCAATGTTGAATGAGTAGTAGGTCGGGCCGAAGTGCTGCTCAAATACGTGGCGACCGGCGCTGTCATCTGCCGCCTTGGGGTCGTTGTCGTGGTTGCCCAGAACGTTGAACATCGGGAATCCGAGGCTCTTCACACCTGCAACATAGTTGGTGTAGAGCGACATGTTCTCGTGTACGATATCTCCCAGCATCAGACCATAGACGTTGCGATCTTTGATCGAGCTTGCACTCTCGCGCATATCGCGGTAGAGATCCTCACACATATCGAGCGAGTGATAAGCGTTTCGGTCCGAGGAAGCACTCTTCGCACGCGGCTGCGGGTCGGCACCCACGATAAGCGTATAACGCTCTGCGTTGTTTGTGATAGGGTACAAATCGAAGCTGTGGCTAACCATATTTGCAGCCCTCTCGGCATCGGTGACACGGTGGAAGAATACGGGCAGACCATTCTCATTCACGGGAGCGGTATATCCCGAGGGGATACTTACCGTGATGAAGGTCGTGCGCGAGAGATCCGAATCCAGCTCGAAGCGGCCGTTCTTATCTGTCTGTACGCAGAGCAGACCATCCGAAATGACAACACCCTCGAGGGCCTTTGATCCGCCTCCGTAAACGACGCCCTTCACGGTGATGGGGCCTGTGGGCTTGTAGCCATTGTTGTTGCCGCCCTGACCGCCACCCGAACCCGGACCATCAGGATTGTCGGGCGTGCAGGCTGCAAGTGCCAGAAGTGCGACAAGCGCGTAAAACAAACGTTTCATTATAGATTGTTTTGCGTTAATAAAAAAAATCTTTGCCGAGTTCTCCCGCAGGAGAACCCGACAAAAGTTTATGAAAATTACTCGGTAAGGAGCTCAGTACCGCTGATCGTGGGAGTACCTGTACCAACCATTGCGCTCGAGAGAGTGATGGCAGCACCGTAGTAAGTACCCTTAATCTTGTTATTCGAGATGGTGGTAGCTGCATCTGCATTACCAGCCAGAACGCCGTGTGCAGTAGTTGCAGCACCGCTTATGGTCGAGTTGAAGGTATTGTTCGAGATGGTCGACTTTGTTACCAAACCAACAAAACCACCTGATGCAACGGTGTTTGCATTGTTGAAATGGAGAACACTATTGGTTACATCGCAATCATTTATAGTTGTACTATCCATCCAACCTGCCAAACCTCCGACATATCCACTCTGGTGCTGATAGAGATTGGTTGTTGAGCTACAACCCGAGATCGACGCATACTGCGCATATCCTACCAAACTACCATTAACACCACGCAAGCCATACAGACCGTAATTAGCGCTGGGGTTACCGTATGAGGTATTAGCGGTACTTGTCGGACTTGTAGTACAGTTGTTGGTGCAATTCTCAATGGTGACAGTTGCGCTTGTAGAGCCTACAGCATAGCCAACCAAGCCACCGGCAACAGCACCACCGTTAGTAGCTTTTGCCTTATTGGTGTTGTTGTAGTTGTGGTTAAATATCGCACCATTGTTGGTACACGAAACCATCTTCGAAGCGGTGAAGTAGAGCATTCCGGCAATACCACCAGTGAAGGTCGAACGGTTATCCTGTTTAGCCTTAAAGGATACACCTACCAAACCATTGTTTGTACAAGTGTCGATAGTTGTAATAGCATCCTTCAAATCGTAACCCAAAATACCACCGACAGTAATCCATTGGTGTATGCCGAGGCCATCGCCTGATGCCTGATTAGCGTTACCTGCGAAGAGTACCTCGCCATTGTTTACAGCGTTGCTGATCTTTACAGTTTCTCCGCTCTTGCCCGACAAGCCAATAACACCGCCAAGCCACAAGTGGTGAACGGTAGTATTAGCAACCGGAGTTACATAGACATTACCGTGGTTCTCCACACCGTTAACATCGTTATAAGAACAACCAACGATACCACCAACTGCGATACCTATATTTCCATAAGTTGCATTGGGAATACCAAAGGTAACATTCGCATAGTTCTTACTTCCGTTGATGGTCGCATCTACATCCATCTGACCTACAACACCGCCTACGTTAGCAGAACCGAAGTTCTTTGCTGCAGGAGTAACATTGATAGTTGAAGCAACATCCTTCTGACCAGTGGTACAATTTGTACAAGCACCACGCATAAAGCCTGCGATACCACCAATGAAGTATATGCCTGAGGCAGATGCAACTCCACCGTTGAAGGTGATATTACCAGTCATCTTTGAATTCTTAACGGAACCCTCTGCGTTGGTGTTACCACCGATAAAACCGCCGACGTAAGCGTTGCCGGCAAGGTAGTTTGCATCGAGTGTAATATTACCATTCATCGAAGAGTTTTCGATCAAACCTACAACCGAACGACCCACGAAACCACCGATACGCGAGTTGCCACTCCAAGTACCGGTAGCTGTGATGTTTGCGTTGTTGTGGCAGTTGATGATATCACCGCGGTGATAACCCACGAAAGTACCATAGTTCTCGATAGTGTCAACAGCGAGAGTGCAAGAAGAATCGATAGTAAGACCTTCGATCAATGATCCCTGGCCGGTGTAATCGAAGAGGGGCTTACCCGACTTCCAATTCTTGATCGAGTGGCCGTTACCATAGAACTTGCCGTGGAAGTAGTTAGTGGTGTTCTCTGCCAAACCAAGTTTATTGTCTGCACCAAAGATATTTCCGATAGGCTCCCAAGCATCATTGGTATCATCATCGAATACGATATCCTTTGTGATGTTGATTACGAAGGGCTCAATGCCAAAGAAATCACCTGCATTGTAAGCCTTAGCAAAAGCTACAAGCTCAGCTGCGCTGCCGATCTCTACATTAACCAGAGTGCCGGTGGGTGCGAATGCGAACTCGGGCATAGCCTTGATCTCGCCCTTTGCAAGGGTTACAGCGCCGCTCTTCAGATCCATATAGTGACCCAACTCGTCGATTACGCGAACGGTGAAACCGTTAGCATACTCACGAGCGGGAACTACTACGAAGAAGTCAACAACGCCCTCGCCCAAGCCTCTGCGGTAGCTTGCAGCTACAACCTTATCAGCCTCAGCGGTCGATGCACCGGTCAGAGCTGTTGTTGCGTAGTCGAGGCTAAAATCGCCCGAAACCTGCTCGCCGTTGTTGCCACGGAACTCGATGCGGTTGATGTTGTGGTTGTCAGCACCCTCCTCAGTCGAATTCTTAACCGAGAGGCGAACTACAGCTGCCAAGTGGTGGAGCGTAGGAGCTGCACCCTCAGTGTAGCAAGCCATCGGAGCTGAATCCTCTGCGAACGAGCCTGCGGTGTAGGTCTGCACTGCGGGCAGGGTGATAGTCGAGTTATTCTTCCACAACTCTGCGGGGTAGAATACCGAGTAGGGGTGAGTAAGAACAGCGTCGAACTCGAAAGTTGCTACACCTGCATTCTCCTCGTTGATCTCGGCGGGAGCCGAGGTTACGCCATTGATTACGATCATATCGCCATCGGTCCAATAAACCTTGCGCTTGCCCTCTACGAGCTCACCAAGTGTGGTACGGCTCTCGGGGAGGCCGATGGTTACGGTAGTTTTACCTCCCTGGGGAGCTACGATCTCCTCATTGAAATCGGTTGTACAGCCTGCCAATACTACGGCAGCAAATGCTGCAACGGTCTTGAATATATTTTTCATACTCTTTGTCGTTTTAATATTGGTTAATAGTTTACTGCCAAGTTCCCGGATTTTCGTTCATATCATCCAACTGAGTCTCGTCCGAGATAGCAAAACCGCGCTCAACTTCGAGCAGGGTGATGGTCAGTTGCGGCTCCTCATAGCTGAACAGACCATTTTTCTGTGAGTTTTTCATAATTTAAAATAGGTTTTAATATGATTTTATGTTGTTTGTTACTTTCCGTTCCAGTAAGTAATATCATTAACCTGAGCATCGCTGTCAGTCTCGAAGTTGGTTGCCATACCTACGGTAAACTTCTCGCAGTTGTTCGAGTTGATCTCCATACCGAGGATTGTACCGCCATACTGGCAAGCCTTAATTACGGTATTCTCATCATCAGCCAAGCCAACGATACCGCCGAAGAACTGACCTTCAACGACTGTAGTTGCGGTGATGTCGCCGAAGTACTTACACTTCTCGACGGTTGTTGTACCCATCGACCAAGCAACGATACCGCCTGCACGAACGTAGCACGAACCTCCGTTGTAACCAGTCAGATTGGTTGTTGCGCTACAGTTCGATACTGTCGAGTTCATTGCACCGCCGATGATACCTGCCATATAGCAGTTCTGGTCATCGGTGATGCGGCCGTTCAGGTAGTTACACTCCTCGATTGTTGCATTTGCAGCGTAACCTGCGATACCTGCCACGAAACCACGGATTGCATCGATCGGAGTGATGTTCGAGCAGTTCTTCAATGTCAGAGCCTTGTTTGCACCTGCAACTGCTCCGTGACCACCGACGATACCACCCGTACAGTTCATTGTGAGAGCTGTCGAGTAGGCGTTATTGTTGTAAGAGTGGTTGTAGATGCGACCCTTATTATCGCAGTTCTCGATATTAGCCTCCACATTCGTAATCTGGCCAACAAAACCACCTACGAAGCAAGCCGAACTGTTCTGACGGTTAGGTGTAGCACCCACAAGTGACTTCACTCCATAACCCCATTCTACTGCTGCGTTGTTTACAGAGTTGGTGATCGAAACCTCGCCCTCGCACTTACCAACCATACCGCCCAGATTACCGCGCATTTTGATGGTGTTGTTTGCAGCGCCGGTGCTGGTTGCCTCATACTTGGTCCATACCGAGCTACCTGCACCAATCTCAGCCGAGGTGATGTTGAACTTACCTGCGATCTGGCCGATAAGACCACCACAGTTGATCTCCTTGATAGTGTGCGGCTCGTTGAGCATAGTGTATGACGCTGTACCGGTCCACTTGGGAGCGGTGAGTGTAACGTCGCCTGCGCAGTAACCGAAGTATCCACCTACGCTTCCTACAGCTGTGGCTACATACTCCAAGTTGTTACCTGCAGCAGTACCACCTACGGTGCTCGAATCTGCGTTGAAATCCATCACGACAGGTACTGCAGCCTCAACGTATCCGGCAATACCACCGACGTATTTGATGGTGCTCTTGCCACCTGCATTAAGATCTGACGAGTTGCCCTGATTGTTGTGGCTTAATTTGAGGTTGGGGTCAGCCATCGAACCGGCAATACCGCCGATGTAGATGTTCTGAACAGCCGATGTTGAGGTGATATCGCCGTCGTTGTTACAGCTCGAGATCTCGCCATTTGCGCGACCTGCGATACCGCCAATGTGAGCGTAAAGGCTCTGGCTACCACCGCGTGATGCGCCAAATGTGATTGCACCTGCGTTGGTGTTGCGAAGAAGGATGCTCGAAGTCGAGGTGTAACCGGCAATACCACCAACGTAGCTCTCGCGAACGATAGCGTTGCAATCCAGTGCGCTGTTGCTGAACGAATCCTCGATTGTACCTGCATTGTGAGCTGCCAGACCGCCGACATAGAACTTATTGTCGCTGGCAACAGTTGTGCACGAACTCTTTACGGTTACGGCACCACGAACGTTGCAATACGAAATCTTCGAAGTTGCATCAACCTTACCAACCAGGCCTGCAACGTAGCTCTTGCTTCCGCTAGCATTGGTTGCTGCATCGAGTGTAACCGATGCGCTCGAGTTACAATTCTCGATAGTAGTATTCTCGATCGAGCCGGCCAAAGCTGCCATATAGAGCGTCTCGCCATACTCGCTGGTGCGCTCGAGCTGCACCGACGAGTCGAGCGTAAGCTCGCTAATCTTTGCATCGCGTACAAATCCGAAGAGAGGCTGCGAGGCATTGAGGTTGATCAACTTCTTGCCGTTACCCTTGAACTCGCCTGTCCAGGGATGAGCCTCTGTGCCGATAGCGACCCACTCAGTCGCCTCGGTCATATCAATATCGCCTACCAAAGTCGGTACACCATTGATACACCACTGCGAGATATCGCCACCCTCATTCCAAGTCTTGGCGAAGAGCTGAAGACCCGGGCCGGTCAGAAGACCCTCCATAGCGTAGTACTCCTGCTTGATTACGGGCAGCGAGATATTCGCAGCACCCGAGAGCAGTGAGAGTGCAAGGTTGGTCGAGCGGATGTGCTGAGCATCGCTCGGATTATCGGCGAAAGAGAGCATATACGACACTGTACCGTCGTTGTTCTCCTCGGTAGTGTAGCTAACCCACGAGGGCATAACCACATCCTTGATTGTCTGCTTGGGTGCGCGGAGCTCCAGCGGAGTTGCGTTCTGAGCCTCGAGGAGGATATTGCCGTCGGCGTCATAGTTTACATCCGAACCATACTGCCATACGTTGAACCAACCCTCATCCATCTCCGAACCGTTCTTTACGAAGCGAACCTCGCCATAGCGCGAGATACCCTCGTTAGCCTCCCACGAGATGTTGAGCTCGGTGGTAGTAATGCCATCTGCGGTTGAAGATGCACCCTTGGTTGCGGTGAACCAGCTGTCGCAGTCGGTATCCCACTCCACGCCCTCGATGGTCTTCACCGAGATTGTAGCGCTGCCGGCAGCCTTAGTCGAAGCTGCATAGACCTGATTGAGGATAAATACGTTGCCGTTGTGAGCAACCGTGAGCTTCGACGCCGAGTATCCGCCGGCTACGAATGTGATAGTAGCGTTCTCGCGAGCATCAAAACTCTCGTTAGCATTGATCTTGAGGGTGAACGGGCCGCTACCACGGTGAGTCTCCTCAACGACTTGACACCACTCCTTATCCGATACGGGAGTCCAATAGATGTTGTCGTTGTTGAGGGCTACATCAACCTTGATAGTGTGGCTTACAGATGCGAGGTTGAGTTTGCTGACCTGGTTGCCGTCAACGCTGAACTGAACCTCGATATCGCCGACCTCCACCATTTCTGGAGTGTCGGTTGTGTCGGTCGCGCAGCTCGCAAAGAGTGTTGCTACGACCATTACCATATATATAAAATAGCGTTTCATATTTTTCTTGATAGTAGTTTAAGGTTATTGACGACCAAGGCGACGAATAGCCTGACTCTCCTGGGTAGAAGCCCACCACATATCGGTCAGCATATCATTATCGCCATTCAACCATCCGTTTACAGCCTCCTCATACCACTTAGCATTCTGGAATGCCTCGGTAGCGGGGTAGCGCAAGCGAGTGGGGAGAATCTGCTTGTTCTGTGCAGCAGGACCATTTGTCTTCAGGATAGGATAACCTGTACGACGATAGTCTGCCCACGACTCAACTCCAACCCACAAAGTAGCAACATACTTTTGACGGAGAATAATCTCGATAGCCTTATCGTCATCGAACTCATTGTCGAGATAGTTGATGAAGTTGATAACCTCGGGCGAAGCGGCTGTGTAGTAATCTTCAGCACTCTCCCAACCAACCTGCCACTGGAGGATAGATTGGAGATTTGCCTCCAGATAGAGATCCTTGTAAGCCTTCTGGCTCATCGGGATATATCCTCGAGCACCTGCCTCGGCAAAGATGAAGAGCAACTCATCGAAGTTGAGCAGAGCATAGGTTGCATCCATCTTCATATCACCGATGTGAGTCTTGGGCATCGAATCATCGCCGCCGATAGCCTCGCCGTATGCATAACGGCCGGGACCATTGCTGCTGAAGTAGATTGCCATATCCTCTCTTGTGAGCTGAGTCGGACCACCCTTAGCCTTGTTGAAGATGCGGAAGAAGCGGGGGTCGAAGATACTATTCTCCTCATCCTTCGCATTGTACGAGATAAGCATCAAGTCGGTAAGGGTCAAGCAAGCACGCTCAGCGCCCCAGCTACCGCTGGTTACCGACTGGAACGAGGTGTAGAGAGCCGAATCCTTCGAGTTGAACTTCACGCGTGCGCTATCCATCAAACCGCGCATAACGGGATAGATACCATCACCCGAGAGATAAGAGTCGTACAACTCGTTGATCTTTGCAGCAACGTGGATATCGCCATACTCCTCGCCGAGCGAGATGATGCCGTTGTTCTCCTCGATAGCCTTAAGCGACGAACGCATCAGAAGACGCAGGTAGAGCGAGTTACCGAAACGCTGCCACTTGTCAACATCACCGTTGAACATAAAGTCACAGATCGGGTTGAAGTTGATCTCGCTCAGGACCTTGCTATCCTTCAGCTCCTTTGCCTTATTGAAGCAAGCGTTAGCCTCCTCCAGCGAGCGCATAAGGTCAGCATAGATAGACTTCTGCTCATCGTAGGGGGTAGTGTAGTCGAACTCATTACCCTGCAGTGCGATAAGACCCGCCTGCGAGTAGGGAACGTTGCCATAGGTATCGGTCAGCACCTGTGCGATGAACGAGCGGAGTACCAATGCAACACCTATCATTGCGGGGTTCTCCTCGGTGCGAGCGATCTTGAGCATATACTGAGCGTTACCAAACTGGTTGTAGAGACCCCACAAAACTCGAGAGTGGTTCTCGTTGATAACGTAGTTGTATGCCAGGGTTGCAGTAGCCTCGGTATTGTTACTGATGGTGTACTGCATAATCTCCGAGAGAACATCATAGTTCTTGCTTGAGATGGTCTTCTCGGTATTATATAATATAGGTTGTACGAACGACTCTGCGTTAGTCTCGTAGAGCGCGTACGGGTTTTTGTTCATGTCGTCAAAGTTCGAACAGCCGACTGCGACAAGAGCAAAAAAGAGAATTAAATATTTTGTGTAATTTTTCATAATCAAACCCTCCTTGCATTAGAAAGTGATAGAAATGCTACCTCCGTAACTTGCCGTGCCGGGCATCTGCAGAAGCTCGAATCCGGGTGAGAGTGCCGAGCCACGCATCGAAACAGCCTCGGGGTCAAATCCGGGGAACTTGCTCCAGCAATAGAGGTTATTTCCAAATACAGCTACCGACAGATTCTGGATAGCCTTGCTCTTTGCGAGAAGCTTCTTGGGGAATGAGTACTCAAGACGTACCTCGCGGAGCTTGAGGAACGATGTGCTTACGAAGTTAGCCTCGATACACTCGCGCTCATATTTAGCCTGGTAGTAGGTCTGGATCGAAGATGCGGTGTGCTCGACGTCGCAAACCTTGTAGTTGCCGTCCGGCATCTCGATTACGCCTGTCGGAGTGAAACCTCCCTCACGGCCCTCGAGAGTTGCGACACCCTTACCGCGATAGTTCAATACCCAGTTGGTCATCGACCATACGTTACCGCCATACTGACCGTCGAACTTGATGCTCGCCTTCAGGCCTTTCCAACTGAACGATGTGCCGAAGCCACCCTTCCAATCGGGCAAACACTCGCCGATGTAGTCGATATCCTCATCAACGACAGGTGCACCATCGATATTGTGGACAATCTGACCCGAAACATCGATCATCTTACCCTTCTCATCGATTGCGAACGAACCCTCCGGAGCACGCTTGTAGGGGCGACCATACATCGAAGTGAGTGAGCCGCCAACGTATGCGTACATCAGAGCGTACGACGAGTACTGAGCCACCTGCCAGAAATCGATGCCCTCACCCAGCTCGAGAACCTTGTTGCGGTTCATCGACCAGTTAGCATTGATGCTCCAACGGATATCCTTTGTGCGGATGAGAGTACCGGTAGCAGCGATCTCAACACCCTGGTTGCGGATCGAACCTGCGTTGGTGAATACTCGGCTCATACCCGAAGCAGACGAAACGGGCATCTCTGCCAGAGCGTTTGTGGTCTTGCTGTTGTAGTAAGCAGCGTCGATATTGAGTCGGTTGTGGAACATACGCAAGTCAACACCAATCTCCCACGAAGATACCATCTCAGGCTTCAACGTGCCGTTAACCTTTGCATTGGGGATAGTTACGTTTCCGGGGAAGAGTGTGCTTGCCAGATACTCCTCGATACGGTAGGGAGCTGTGTCGTGGCCAACCTGTGCCCACGAACCGCGAATCTTCATCATATTGACAAGGCCGTTAGTGCGACCGAAGTCCAAGAGCTCGTTTACTACTACGCTACCCGAAACCGAAGGATAGAAGTACGAACGGTTGTTTGCGGGGAGTGTACTCGACCAGTCGTTACGGCCGGTAACGTCAAGGAAGAGTGCATTGCGCCACGAGAGCTGAACGAGTCCGTAGAGCGAGTTGGTCTGACGCTGGTAAGAGTAGTTCGACGACTTAACCTGCGAAGCGGCATTTGCCAAGGTGTAAACGCTCGGATTCTTCAAGTTATCAGCCCACTGCTCGTGCTTCTCGTATTGACGGTTGAGCACGCTACCACCGAAGTTGGCAGTAAGGTTGAAGTCGTGATTGAAATCGTGAGTGTAACGGAACAAGAACTCACCCGAGTACTGCATCGAGCGAACAACCTGCTCACGGAAGTAACCATAGGGATCGGCCTGTGTCGAGGTCGGAGTACGCTGTGTACGGAAGTCGTAGGTCGAATCCAGACCACCACGAACCATCAAGGTCAGACCCTTGTAGATATTGAAATCGAGCTTAACGTTACCATAAACGCGGTCGCTCTTCTTGGTATTGATAGCCTCATTAACGATGAAGTAAGCATTGTTCTTACCACCCGAGAGGATTGCATCCTGCTGTATGCCCTCCTGGCCGTGTACCCAGTAGTTCTTTACCCAATCCATATCGACGTTGGGGGCATAGCACCAAAGGCTGTACATCAGTGAGGTTGCACCGTAACCTGTCGAAACGGGCAGGTTGTCGTAGTCACGACGGCGGTAGTTGAGCGATACCTCCGAGGTCATCCACTTCGATACCTCGTTGCGAGTACGCAGAGCGATGTGCTGGCTATTTGTCGGAGTGTTGGGCGTGATACCCTCGCCGCGATAGTCGCGTACCGAAATACGGATTGAGTTGCGCTTGTTGATCTGGCCGGCAACTGCAACCGAGTTCGACCAAGTGTAACCGGTCTTGAAGAAATCCTTAAACCAGTCGCCACGGCTCACGAACGGAGTCTCTGTACGACGGAAGTCGCCAACAGCATCTACAGCACCGCCAATGCCGAGGTGCTCGTTATAGTACTGGTAAGCGGGTGTGCCATCCATCTTCGGACCCCACGAGAACATACCTGCCTGGCTCTCGTATGTGCTGAGAGGATTGAAGCCCGAACCGCGCTGCTTGTCATTTTCGTAGATGAAGTAGTAGTAGTTGGGATCGTTACCCTGACCATACTCATACTGCAAATCGGGCGAAGTGTTTACGCTCTCGAATGTAAGGTTTGTATTGTAGGTAATGCTGATCTTCGACTCGAGTTTCTCAGCCGACTTGGTGGTGATGATGATCGCACCGTTTGCTGCAGCCGAACCATAGAGTGCTGTTGCAGCAGGGCCCTTCAAGATGGTAACGTTCTCGATATCCTCGGGGTTGATATCGCCCGTACCGTCACCATAGTCAATAACATAAGACGAACCCTCACCACCTGAATCCGAAGTGGTCGAGTGGTTGTACATAGGCACACCGTCGACAACGAAGAGTGCGGTGTTGTTCGAGAAGTCAACCGACGACTCACCACGAAGAGTTACACGAGTAGTACCACCGGGACCTGAGTTCGACTGCTGGATGTTAAGACCTGCAACCTGACCGGTAAGACCCGAAAGCCAGTTTGCAGAGTTGGTAGCTGATGCGAGTGCATCGCCATCAACCTTCGACGCTGCATAACCGAGCGACTTCTCGTCACGCTTGATACCGAGAGCGGTTACGACAACCTGCTCAACGGCCAAGGCCTCCTCGATCATCTTCACGTCGATTGCCGAACGGCTGCCGACCTTGATAGCTTCGGTCTTGTAACCGATAAAGCTGAACTGAAGCTCGTGGTCGGGCGAGGCCTTAATCTCGTACTTACCTGCCGAGTCGGTAACAACACCCTGCAGTGTCTCGGCGATGTAGACTGCTACACCAACCATCGGAGCACCATTCTGGTCAACAACAGTACCCGATACGATGTGCGCCTCAGATGAGGTTGTTGTGCTCTGCGGTGTAGACGCAATTCCCCCCCCCTCAGTGCTTTGCGAGGATTGAGCGAACTTGATGGCAATCGTATTGCCTACGACCTCGAAGGTGCGGGCGCTGCCGTCGAACACCTTGTGGAGCAGATCCTCGAGCGGAAGATTCTGCGCTTCGAGAGTCACATTCGGTGCTTCGTTCAAGACCGAATTGCTGTAGAAAAATGTATGGTTGCACTGCTTCTCGATTTCGGAAAGGAATGTACGCATAGGCATCTCCTTTGCCGAAATTGTTATCTGCTTGCGGATATCCGGATTCTGGGCGTTGGCCTGGAAGGTTCCGACTAACAGACAGAGAAGACCAACCATAGCGGTCATAAAGACTCTTTTGGTAGAAATTCTCATAAAGTTTAAGTTTTAGTTAATTTGTTATTTGTCTCTTTTGTGTTTCGTTTTCTTGTGGCGGATAGCTCCATCCGCAGACAATTCTCTTGGTTAGTTTTCTTGGCTTACTCTTTCTCTTTTCGGTTGATTAGTCAGTTCTTAGGTTATTATTATTAGATTTCGTGTTTCGATATGTAGTACTCTCCGTCAAACTCCGTCACGGCAATTTTGATGGGTGCGGTGATCGAGATTAGATGTAGAGCCGTGGTGATATCCTCGTTGTCCAACTGGCCTGTGTAGACGATATCCTCAATGGAGCTGTGGATGTTAATCTTCACGCCGTACTTGTGTGAGAGTTGGTTGGCAACGAACTTTAGCGGTAGGCGCGAGAACTTGAGTTTCTTGTCGAGCCAGCCGATCGAATCTTCGACATTGACCGAGAGTTTCGATACGCTCTGGGTCTGCTCGTCTACACGCAACTCCTCTCCCGGCATCAGCATATATGCGTCGTTCTTCACGCGAGCCTCGAGCTTTCCGGTGTGCAGAGTTACGATCGAGCAGTGCTTGTCGCCGTAGTCAAAGATATTGAACGAGGTGCCGTGTACGATGTAGCTGCGATCAGAGGTGTGAACCGTGAAACGCTTGTTGCTCTTCGCCACGTCGAAGTATGCCTCTCCGCAGAGGGTTACGTTGCGCTCCTGCTCGTTGAAACCCTCACACTGCGTCAAACGCGAGTTGCTGTTGAGGATTACTATCGAGCCATCGGGCAGAGTGATGCGCTTATGCTCATCGGCCGAAGTGGTGTAGACTACCTCTGCGAGCGAAGCCTCGGCAATGGCAGTTGGCTGAATAGTTTCGGTTGTGGTCTGCTGTGCTGTGAGGGGGAGCTGCTCTGTCGAGCCGCTGCGAGTCAATCCCCAAAAGGCAACGCAGCCGAGCACTATGATAACGGAAGCGGCCACCGATATCGCCTTGAGCAGACCGCCTCGTTTACGGGGAGCTGCTGCAGGGATATTCTGGTTGAGGGTGGGTTTGATGCGATTCCAGAACGCCTCGGCCTCTGCATTGTCGGGCAGGTGTTGCTCGAACGAGCGGCACATCGTGCGGAAATAGATCACGTTCTGCTCCGACTCCTTGACCCAATCGGCAAGCAGAGCCGCCTCCTGGTCCGAGATGGTGCCGTTAACATACTTGATAATCAGCAGGTTTATGTTTAATTCGTAATCGAAATTCATCTTTCTGTGTAAATATTAGTTTCGTGTATATATGCGTGTTACATATATAAAGACACAGAAAAGCGAAAACCCGAACTCGATTTAGCGAAAAAATTAGCTTTTTTTCTGCGACGATTGTCGATAAGTGAGTTAAGAAATTAACAATCAGGCGAAAAGAGGCGGTTAGCTTTTGGGTGTTTGGTTTGGAATATATGTGATGCTGTGTGATTTAATATATTGTTAATCAGATTGTTGTCTATTTTATGGTAGGGCTTTGGTGGTCATCCGAGCCTCGTTGTTGTTCTGTTGAAAAATATTTTGCCGAGAGCGTGACTTTTTCAACAAAAAATTCATACATTTGTAATTGCCTAATAGGAAGTTACGAGGATGGAGAGATTGGTTGGTTTTTCGTATAGTGATGAGGAGGTGCGCGAGGTTGTCGTTCATCTCTATCCGCGTATGATCGCCTACATCCGCAAAATGTTGGGCGGACGAGATCTCTCGATTACTGCGGAGGATGTTTTCCAGAGCGCAATCTGCACTTTTTTGGAGAAGCGACCACTGATTTCGCGTGACAAAGTTTCGGCATATATCGCCCGAATTGTGCGCAATGATTTGCTCAATCGACTAACTCGTAATTCGGTGGAAAATCACACTGTAAATGTCGACTTTCGACAGGCCTCGGCGATGGATGTTCTCTTCGCTGCCGAGGGTGGTGAAGAGCGTGTTGTTGAGCTGGACTCTGTGGCTGTTTCGGATATCGTGAACTTCTCGGAAAGTTTCTCTCCGCGAATGCGTGAGGTCTTCTATTTGAGTCGTGTTAAATGCTTGACACACCGTGAGATAGCCGAGCAGCTCGGAATCTCTACACGAATGGTTGAGCGCTACTTGGCACAGTCCGTAGCCCTCTATCGTCAGCACTTCGATTGGTCGCGTGATGGCGAGATTTTTTCTTAAATTTTTTACTCTGAAAAATAGCTCCGTTTTGGGGCAATATTTGCGGGAAGAAAACGAGTTTTTTTCTCGCATTTTTGTTGCTGAAATTGTGTGGCTGAAAATTGATTTTTACAATGCTGTATTTTATCTCGTAGCGATGGTTTTTGAGGGTCGTTTCGGGGAGGGGTAGGCGCTCCAATAAGAGGGATGATCGGGTGGTGTGAGAAGCCGATTTTGTAGCTTGTCCGATTTTAGTCCCCTTTTTTCGCCTTAAACTATGTTTAATTGTGGATATATTGCATTTTTTTTGTACATTTGCCAGATATTACAAACGTATGAAAGAAAAAGATAACGATATAATTGAACAACTCGACGGCGGCGAGTATAAATATGGATTCACCTCGGATATCGAAACCGAATATATCCGCCGTGGTCTGGATGAGGGCGTTGTGCGCCTGATATCGCAGAAGAAGGGGGAGCCCGAGTGGCTGCTCGAACTGCGATTGAAGGCTTTCCGCCATTGGCAAACTATGGAGTTGCCGACCTGGGCACATCTGAATATCCCCGAGATAGATTTTCAGGATATTATCTACTATGCGGCTCCGAAGAAGCAGCAACCTAAGGCGGGTACTGTCGAGGATATCGACCCCGAACTCAAGCGAACATTCGATAAGCTGGGTATTCCGCTCGAGGAGCAGCTTGCTCTGTCGGGTGTGGCGGTTGATGCGGTGATGGACTCAACCTCGGTGAAGACCACCTTTAAGGAGACTTTGGCCGAGAAGGGTATAATCTTCTGCTCGATGTCGGAGGCTGTTAGGGATTATCCCGAGCTGGTGCGTAAGTATCTGGGCTCGGTGGTGTCGTATGCCGACAACTTCTACTCGGCACTCAATACTGCAGTCTTTTCGGATGGCTCGTTCTGCTACATCCCGAAGGGTGTGCGTTGCCCAATGGAACTCTCGACCTACTTCCGCATCAATGCGGCGGGCACGGGTCAGTTCGAGCGTACGCTGATTGTGGCCGACGAGGGCTCGTATGTGAGTTATCTGGAGGGTTGTACCGCTCCGCGCCGTGATGAGAATCAGCTCCACGCTGCGGTGGTTGAGATTGTGGTATTGCGCGATGCGGAGGTTAAGTACTCGACCGTGCAGAATTGGTATCCGGGTGATAAGGATGGCAAGGGCGGTATCTATAACTTCGTGACTAAGCGAGGTGTCTGCCACGAAAATGCACGTCTCTCGTGGACTCAGGTCGAGACCGGCTCGGCGATAACTTGGAAGTATCCGAGCTGTGTGCTTATGGGAGATAACTCGGTGGGTGAGTTCTACTCGGTGGCGATGACCAATAACTACCAGCAGGCCGATACCGGAACAAAGATGATACATATCGGTCGCAATACCCGCTCACGCATTGTGTCAAAGGGAATCTCGGCAGGCCGTAGCGAAAACTCCTACCGTGGTATGGTCAAGGTGGCCAAGGGAGCAGATAATGCCCGCAACTATTCGCAGTGTGACTCACTGCTGATTGGCGATAGGTGTGGTGCGCATACCTTCCCTGTGATCGATTCGCGCAACTCTTCGGCGGTGCTTGAGCACGAGGCTACCACCTCGAAGATCTCGGAGGAGCAACTCTTCTACTGCAATCAGCGAGGCCTCTCGACTGAGGATGCAGTGGGTCTGATTGTGAACGGATATGCCAAGGAGGTATTGAATAAGCTCCCGATGGAGTTTGCGGTTGAGGCGCAGAAACTGCTCGCCATCAGCCTTGAGGGAAGTGTGGGATAGAATTAAATTCAAAATTTTCTCTAAATTCCTTAAACTCCCTAAACTCCCTAAACTCTCTAAAAAAACGAAAAAAGATAAAAGAACAAGATATGCTTAAAGTAAAAAATCTACACGCCTCGGTTGGCGATAAGGAGATCCTTCGCGGCATCAACCTTGAGGTTAAGGCGGGTGAGGTACACGCAATTATGGGCCCGAACGGATCGGGTAAATCGACCCTTGCCTCGGTGCTGGCTGGTAACGAGAAGTTTACCGTGACGGCCGGTGAGGCAACCTTTGAGGGTAAGAATATTTTAGAGATGTCAATCGAGGATAGAGCTCGTATGGGTCTTTTCCTCGGTTTCCAATATCCGGTCGAGATCCCGGGTGTCTCGATGGCAAACTTTATGAAGATGGCCGTTGCCGAGCAGCGCAAGTTTAGAGGCGAGGAACCTCTCTCAACATCAGAGTTTTTGCGCTTGATGCGCGAGAAAAGTGCCGTTGTTGAGCTCGATGCGAAGCTTACTTCGCGCTCGGTGACTGAGGGATTCTCGGGTGGCGAGAAGAAGAAGAACGAGATCTTCCAGATGGCGATGCTCGATCCGAAGTTGGCAATCCTTGACGAGACCGATTCGGGCCTTGATATCGACGCTCTGCGTATTGTAGCAACGGGTGTGACCAAGCTCCACACTCCGCAGAACGCAACGGTGGTAATTACCCACTATCAGCGACTGTTGGACTACATCGTTCCCGACTTTGATCACGTTCTCTATAAGGGTCGTATTATCTATACTGGCGATCAGAGCCTGGCTCTGAAGCTCGAAAAGGAGGGTTACGATTGGCTTATTAACGACTATAAGGAGTAGGCGATGAGGGTCAGTGAATTGATAGAAAATTGCGCGTTACACAACTTCTCGGGTGGCGACATTGTGGCAAATAGCGATGCCGCACAGCCGCTCGTTTCGGTAAACCCATCAACTTTGAAGGTTAGGGTTGCCGAGGGGGTAAAGGCGCAACTTGTTCTGCTCCACACCAAGCCAACGCAGGCCTCTGTGGAGGTTGATTTGGCCGAGGGAGCATCGCTCTCGCTGAGCGACTTCTACCTCGCAGGCACTTTTGCCGAGGTGAAGGTGAGCCAGAGTTCTTCGAGCGAGTGCCGTATGGTTGTGGTGCAGCTGGGCGATGCGAATGTGCTCTACGATATTGCGCTCAATGGTCGAGGTGCAGAGAGTTCGCTGAACGGAGTCTTTGTCGGCACCGATAGCGAACACTCGGTATTCGATCTTACCACACGCCACAATGTGTCGGATTGTCGAAGCGAGTCGCTGGTTAAGGGTGTAGTTTCGGGTAGAGCTACGGGTGAGTTCCGTGGAATGGTCTATGTTGCGCAGGATGCACAGCGTACCGATGCCCGTCAGACGAGCCGAAATGTGGAGATTGGCAATATGGCACATATCATAACCAAGCCACAGTTGGAGATTTACGCCGATGATGTGAAGTGCTCGCACGGAGCTACGGTGGGTCAGATTGATGACGATGCGATTCTCTATATGCGCCAGCGAGGCTTGAGCGAGCAGACGGCACGAAGAGTGTTGCTCGAGGGCTTTGTGGGCGATGTGCTGCAGCGCTGCGATGTGTGTGATGAACTCTGCACTGCATTGGCCGCAGAGGTTGAATCAAAACTTGAAAGATTGTAATGTTAGATGTAAACGAAATACGCAGTCACTTTCCGATTTTGGAGCGCACGGTGCACGGCAAACCGCTGGTCTATCTCGATAGCGGAGCCACTGCGCATAAACCGCTGTGCGTGACCCAAACAGTTGAGCGTCTGCATAATGAACTTAATGCCAATATCCACCGCGGAGTGCACTATCTCTCGGCCGAAGCTACCTTGCTCTATGAGCAGGCCCGAGAGCGAGTGCGAGGATTTATCGGCGCAGCCGAACGCGAAGAGGTGATATTCACCGCAGGAGCTACCGCCTCAATCAATACGGTGGCCTACGCTTGGGGATTGGATAACCTTCAGACGGGAGATAATGTCGTTGTGAGCGAGATGGAGCACCACTCGAATCTCGTGCCGTGGCAGCAGATAGCCCTGCGCAAGGGTGCTGAGTTGAGGGTTCTGCCCTTTGACGATGAGGGTCGCCTGATGAGTGAGCGACTGCCCGAGTTGTTGGACGAGCACACGAAGTTGGTTGCCGTTACGCAGGCCTCAAATACGCTTGGTACCTGCCCCGATTTGCGAGAGATTATCGATGCTGCACACAAGGTTGGTGCGCTGGTTATGGTCGATGGTTGCCAGGGTGTGGTTCACGGAGGAGTTGATGTGGTAGCGTTGGATTGCGATTTCTATGCCTTCTCGGGTCATAAACTCTACGCTCCGACAGGCGTTGGCGTGCTCTACGGAAAACGTGAGATATTGGAGCGAATGAGCCCATTCTTCTACGGAGGTGATATGGTCGATAGAGTCTCGTTTGAGAAGACCACCTTTGCTCCGCTGCCTTTGAAATTCGAGGCGGGTACGGCAAACTTTATCGGAGCGATCGCTCTGGGCGAGGCTATTGAGTTCCTCGGCCGATACGATGCGGCAGAGATTGCGGCTCACGAAAGAGGGTTGGTGGATTATTGTACCGAGCGCCTTTCGGCTATCGAGGGAGTCAGGATTTATGGCACAACTGAGGGTAAATGCCCCATTGTGTCGTTTAATGTCGAGGGGGCACACCACTACGATGTGGGAATGATTCTCGATAAGTTAGGTATTGCGATTCGCACGGGCCACCACTGCGCCGAGCCGGTTATGACGCACTACGGCGTGAGCGGAATGTGTCGTGCATCGTTTGCCATTTACAATACAAAGGAGGAGATTGATGCTCTGGTGGCGGGCGTGGAGCGAGCTGCCAGAATGTTAAGATAGGGCGTTGGAGCCTTCAAAATAAGTGAAATAGAAACCGAAAAAGATATGTTTATAGTTCTCGAAGGATTGGATGGAGCGGGTAAATCGACCCAGATAAAGATGCTCAGAGAGTGGTTCCTTGCTCGTGGTGTTGAGAGTGAATATCTGCACTTTCCGCGATTCGATGCACCGATCTATGGTGACCTGGTGGCACGTTTCCTGCGTGGCGAGTTTGGCTCGGCTGCGGAGGTTAATCCCTACTTGGTAGCCCTGCTCTATGCAGGTGACAGAGCCGATGCTGCTAAGATGGTGCAGGGCTGGATTGACGAGGGTAAGGTCGTTATTGCCGACCGCTACCTCTACTCGAATATCGGCTATCAGTGCGCCAAAATCGAGGATGAGACCGAGCGCACGAAGTTGCGCCAATGGATTTTCGATCTGGAGTATAACTACCATAAGATTCCCCGCCCCGACCTCTCGCTCTTCTTGGATGTGCCGTTTGCCTTCACCGAGCGCAAACTGACCGAGCAGAGAGAGGGTGATGACCGCAACTACCTGAATGGCGGTAAGGATATCCACGAGGCTTCGCTCTCGTTGCAGCAGGCTGTGCGCAGGGTCTATCTTGAGACAGCCGCCGAGGATCGTGATCTGCAAGTCGTCGATTGTAGCGATGCCGAGGGTGGAATGGCACCTCCGGAGG
>JAGBVQ010000174.1 GCA_017630245.1 Alistipes sp.
ATTGGATTTATTCGACTTATTTGTTAAATTTGTCGCTTATAATATTAAGCGCAAAATTATGTCTAAAAGAAGAGTTATAGAGCTTAAAAATGTATCGATCTACCACGCCGACGACCCCTTTGCAAATCTCTCGGCCAAGGAGTTGAGAAGCAAAGGTCATCTGGTTTTATCGGATATTAACCTCTCTGTCGAAGAGGGCGAATTTGTCTACCTTATCGGCAGGGTCGGTAGCGGTAAAAGTTCTTTACTCAAAACTTTATATGCTGAGCTGCAACTCGTTGAAGGCGAGGGCGAAATCGTAGGCTTTGATTTAACCAGATTAAAACGCAAAGAGATCCCCATGTTGCGCCGCTCGATGGGTATCGTTTTTCAGGATTACCAACTACTTACCGATCGCAACGTATTCAATAATCTCTACTACGTTATGAAGGCTACGGGTTGGAAAAACGACGCGGAGATCCGCGAGCGTATTGAGGAGGTGTTGAAGATGACCGGATTGGAACACAAAGACTTCAAGATGCCCTTCGAACTTTCGGGTGGCGAGCAGCAACGTCTGGTTATTGCCCGAGCGCTACTAAACAAACCGTCGCTGATTCTTGCAGACGAGCCGACGGGCAATCTCGATCCTGTTACCGCAGATGGAATTATCAAGCTATTCCAGAGTATTGCAAAGAGCGGATGTGCTGTAGTTATGTCGACCCACAATACGGCAATTATCGAGGATTATCCCTCGCGAACGCTCCTTTTTTCGCACGGAAAGATGCGAGAGATCGACATAAATGAGAAATTAGGGTGTTAAAACGTAGTTTTAAGTTTGGAAATATCATTCAAAATAGCTACATTTGCACGTTTAATTAAGCAAATAAGAACAATTATAATATAATGAGCAACGAAGTAGAAAATGTAAAGAAGCACGAGGAAGAGTATTCCGCGTCGAATATTCAGGTACTCGAAGGACTCGAAGCAGTCCGCAAACGCCCTGCGATGTATATCGGTGATATCGGCGAGAAGGGTCTGCACCACTTGGTATATGAGGTGGTTGACAACTCTATCGATGAGGCCTTGGCCGGTTACTGTACTCACATCGAGGTATCGATCAACGAAGACAACTCTATTACCGTTAAGGATAATGGTCGTGGTATCCCGACCGACTACCACGAGAAGGAGGGCAAGTCGGCGCTTGAGGTAGTTTTGACCGTTCTACACGCCGGTGGTAAGTTCGACAAGGGCAGCTACAAGGTTTCGGGTGGTCTGCACGGTGTTGGTGTATCGTGTGTGAATGCGCTCTCTACCCTGCTTATCGCAGAGATCCACCGTGGTGGTAAGATCTACAAGCAGAGCTATAGCAAGGGTGCTCCTATTACCCAGATGGAGATTGTAGGCGATTGTGAGGATCGTGGTACATTCATCACATTTAAGCCCGATAACACCATCTTTACATATACTACCGAGTACAAGTACGACATCTTGGCCAATCGTCTGCGTGAGCTTGCATTCCTTAACAAGGGTATCCACCTCGCACTGACCGACAAGCGTCAGGTTGATGAGGAGGGCAATGCTAAGCGCGAGGAGTTCTATTCACAGGATGGTCTTAAGGAGTTCGTTAAGTATCTCGACGAGACCCGTGGCGAGCCTATCATCGAGTCGATTATCTACCTCGACACCGAGAAGAACGGCACTCCCGTAGAGGTTGCTATGCAGTACAACAACTCATTCTCGGAGAATGTTCACTCATACGTTAATAATATCAACACTTTCGAGGGTGGTACTCACCTTACAGGTTTCCGCCGTGCATTGACTCGTACCCTGAAGAAGTATGCTGACGAGTCGGGAATGTTGGCAAAGCTGAAGTTCGACATTAGCGGTGATGACTTCCGTGAGGGTTTGACTGCAGTTGTATCGGTTAAGGTTGCAGAGCCTCAGTTTGAGGGCCAGACCAAGACCAAGCTCGGTAACGATGAGGTTTCGGCTGCGGTAGATCAGGCTGTTTCGCAGGCTCTGGGTCACTATCTTGAGGAGAACCCCAAGGATGCACGCGCAATCGTTCAGAAGGTTATTTTGGCTGCTACAGCGCGCCACGCAGCTCGTAATGCTCGTGAGGCAGTACAGCGCAAGACCGTACTTTCGGGCGCAGGTCTGCCGGGTAAGTTGGCCGATTGCTCAAGCCGCGACCGTTCGATTGCTGAGATCTTCTTCGTCGAGGGAGATTCGGCGGGTGGTACTGCAAAGCAGGGTCGTGACCGTAACTTCCAGGCTATTATGCCGTTGCGTGGTAAGATCCTTAATATTGAGAAGGCTCAGGAGCACCGCATTTGGGAGAATGAGGAGATCAAGAATATGTTTATCGCTCTCGGTGTATCGATCGGTACAGAGGAGGATAGCAAGGCTCTGAATCTCGAGAAGTTGCGTTACGACAAGATTATCATTATGACCGATGCCGACGTCGATGGTAGCCACATTGCTACCCTGATGCTGACATTCTTCTTCCGCAAGATGAAGCCGCTCATCGAGAACGGACACATCTATATCGCTACCCCGCCCCTCTACCTCGTAAAAAAGGGTAAGCAGGAGCGCTACTGCTGGACAGAGAAGGAGCGTGACCAGATTTCTGAGGAGTTTGGTGGCAAGGGTGTTCATATCCAGCGATACAAAGGTCTTGGTGAGATGAATGCGCAGCAGCTTTGGGAGACTACAATGAACCCCGAGACTCGTATCCTGCGCCAGGTTAATATCGAGAATGCTGCAGAGGCAGATCGCATCTTCTCTATGCTGATGGGTGATGAGGTTCCTCCTCGTCGCGAGTTTATCGAGAAGAACGCTCACTACGCAAACATCGACGCATAGTTCTATGCAATAAGGATAAGGATTGTGCTCACACCGAGTGCAATCCTTACTTTATATAAATAGTATAACAAGCTAAATCTTAGAGATATGAGCATTATTGTAATTGGAGTTGCCGGTGGCACTGGATCCGGAAAGAGTACACTTGTAAAGCGCCTTCAGGAGGCCTTTAAGGATGACGATGTGGCTACACTCTGCCACGACTATTACTACAAGGCCCACCCTGAACTTACATACGAGGAGCGTACAAAACTTAACTACGACCACCCGAAATCATTCGACACCGATATGATGGTCGAGCACATCGAGGCGCTCAAGAATAATGTACCCATCGAGCGTCCCGTCTACTCATTCGTTGAGCACAATCGTACGGAAGAGAAGGTTGCAGTTAAGCCCTCAAAGGTTATTATTGTTGATGGCATCTTAATTTTTGAGAACAAGGAGTTGCGCGACCTTATGGATATTAAAGTTTTTGTTGATACAGATGCAGATATCCGCCTGGCACGCCGCATTTTACGCGATGTTCGCGAACGTGGTCGTTCGATGGAGTCGGTCATAACTCAGTATACCTCGACCGTTAAGCCGATGCACGAAGAGTTTGTCGAGCCGTCGAAGAAGTATGCCGATGTAATCATTCCCGAGGGTGGTTTTAATTCGGTAGCAGTTTCGATGTTGATTCACAACATCCGCTCACTTCTCAACGATAAATAGCAGATTATCCGCACATAAAAAAGTAGCAGAGAAGAAGATCTCTGCTACTTTTTTATACAATATACCTTATTAGATTATCAAAACGCCACTAACCGATAATAAGACAGGTCAAAATCGAGAGAATCGTCAGCGTCAATCCTACTGTCGTTTCGTATGGAATCATTCTCAAGTTCTCCTTGATGTTCATCTCTACCGCGCCACCCGTAGCGTGGAAAAATGATCCGTGCGGTAGGTGATCGAGCACAGTTGCTCCAACATTCACCAGAGCCGCTCCCCACACTGCCGATACCCCAGACGAAAGAATTGCAGGCGCAAACGATGCCGAAGCTATCGTTGCACCGGCAGTTGTCGATGCTGTAGCTGCCGACATAACTGTACCTGCAATTGGAGCAAGTAGCAGTCGCGCGGCTTCACCTTGTCCCAACAGCGAGATAAGCATATCGGTCAATGAAGAGGCCTTGATAATACCGGCAATAGCGCCCGTGCTCACAAGCAGAACTGCAACTACCGACATCTTCTCCAGGCCGTAACCCACGCTCTCCGCGGCTCTTTTCCAACTACGCGTAGCGATGATTCCCACTACACCACCAGCCGGCAGAGCGATAAGCGGATCGATAGTAATACCTGCAATAGGTCGCAATGCCAACAAAACAATAACCGTCAGCGGAGCTGAAATCGACGCCCAGAATGAAGGCAGATTCTCATCTTTACCATTTGTAATCGACACATTCTCAGCAACTACAGAACGATATTTTCGATTCAGAAGTGGCACCAATAAGTATACCGTCACAACAAGACCGATAATTGCCGGAATCACATTCACCGACATAACCGACGATAGCGGAGCGTCAAAATTCTCGGCTGCAATAATCGTATTAGGATTAGGCGAGATGATGTTGCCACACTTACCGCCACCTACCATCGCAAGCAACAACGGAAACTTCGAGATACCCATCCTATCGGCAATGATAATGGCAATCGGAGCAACCGTAATCACTGCCACATCGATAAATACACCTACGCCCGTCAGCAACATCGTCGAGAGCGCCAACGCTAAAAAGATGTGTCGAGAACCGAGCTTACTGATAATTGTATGCGAAATAGAGGCCGCCGCGCCTGTCTTGATAAGAACACCCGAGAGCACTCCGGCTGCAATAATTCGGATAATCGCTGGCGTTATATCCTTCACGCCCGAGATCATATTCGACACCGTACTCTCCAGACCAAGGCCTCCGATCAAGCCTCCAACAACCGCGCCTAAAAGCAGACTATACACAGGCGAGAACTTACGGATAATCAACACAATAGCTAATATCAATCCAACTATTGCTCCAACTGCACTCATCATATCTATTTCGTTTTTATTGACAACATTTTAGCAATCTGCACTGCAGTTCTGCGGACATTTTCGGTGGCCACATCTCGCTGCATTGCAACCTCCAACGAAGTCGGGCCTGCGACAATTGGCAGCAGTGCAGCAAAGCCACTCTCGGCCAACTCTTCACACCACGCCACCGCACCTCCGATAGCGACAGTTGGTATTCCCTGCGACGAGGCTGCCTGCAATACCCCACTCGGAGCCTTGCCCATTACGGTCTGTCGATCTAAGCGACCCTCGCCCGTGACCACAAGATCACTACCCTCGATTATCTGATCAAAGCGCATCGCGCCTAGCACCATATCGATACCACGTTCCAATCGTGCACCCAGCATCGCCTTAAATCCAGCACCAAGACCTCCGGCAGCCCCAGCTCCGGGCATATCCGCAACCTTCTCTCCGCTAAAGGACTCTACTACACGGGCATAGTTTCTCAGGCCAGCGTCCAAGCGTTTTACCATAGCCGCATCTGCACCCTTCTGCGGAGCATAGACATAGGCTGCACCACGCTCGCCGTAGAGCGGATTATTTACATCGCACGCGACGATAAACTCCGCATCCGAAAGTTCCTTCATCACGCCCGACGCATCTATTTCAGATAGCTGTTCAAGAGAGGCTCCATCCCCGAAAAGCTCGCATCCTTCCCTATCCAACAACTTAAAACCCAGAGCACGCATCATTCCAAGACCGCCATCATTCGTTGCGCTGCCACCAATGCCGATCAAGAACTTGCGGCAACCACGTCGTAGCGCATCAGCAATCATCTCGCCCGTTCCGAAGGTCGAGGTCTTCAATGGATTACGTTCCTCGGGAGCGAGTAGTGGCAATCCACTTGCCGCAGACATCTCCATAACAGCCGTCTTCCCGTTGTCAACCACTCCATATCGAGCCGTAATAGCTCTGCCAAGCGGATCAGAGACAGCCACATCGATATATTCGCCACATAGGGTTTCAACCAGTGCATCAACAGTTCCCTCGCCTCCGTCAGCGATACTCACCTTACGCACTTCACACTCCGGCATAACACTACTCCACCCAAGGGCAAATGCGTCTGCTACCTCACAAGAAGAGAGTGATCCCTTAAACGAATCGATTGCGATGGTTATGCGTTTCATACTTTTAGGTATTTTAGATATACCTTTTATTATATACACTAATTATGCCTCAAAATCCTTGCCCATAAACCATCGAGGCAGGTTACATCCGATATAATTACCGACAATAGCCCAGCACCACGCACCAAGCATAGCCCACTCAGCCTTACCCTGAAGTATTGCCATCGAATAGTAATATGCATCTGCAACGCAGTGAGGTAATCCGCACAAGATAAATACCGGGACGGCAAATAGCAGTGGCAGATAGTGCTTTTTACGAGCTCCATAGACCGACAGAGTCATCAACATTCCCGTCACTACAGCCGTTACCAAAACTCCGTGCCAAGATGCCGCGATGCGAGCTGATAGCACAGTAGCAAGATTATTCTGTACCGCCTCATTCGCCACATAGCAGCTAACAACAGCCAACAAGAAACATCCTACCGCATTACCCGCCAACATCGGTAGCAGTCGCCACGACTCCTTATAGGGCAAAAATCCCGCTTTTCCGGTATAGAGCTGAGCTCCGGTCATCACCACGCTCAACGAACCGAACGAGAACAATACAGCGCCAATAACACCGCCAACGCGCAGATAGGTCAAACCTCCCACACCGATCATTAAGCCTGCGTAGACAGACATTGATAAGAATTTCTTCATTTATTTTTTTAGAGTTTTTATTTATAGCCAAGTTCTCTTTCGCACCTACTGCTGTTGCGAGGTAGGTCGTTTCATAAACTTACTGGTCAGCCATTTACGCACGGGCTCATCATACAACTTGAGAGCTACCCAAGCCAATGCAATCGTGCCGAAGAATATCGCCACAGCAACATATCTCACCTGCTCGAATGTATAGCCATTATTCCACACCCACGAATAGAAATAGTACATTATCGGGTAGTGCGTAATATAAAGAGGATAAGATATATCACCCAAGAATTTGCAGACACGATTTTCAAATTTACCATCAGCCCTGCCAGAAGCTGCGATCCAAACTATTGCAGGGAATACAACCGCAGTGCAGAAGATGTCAAAAATTGCATTCTGCCACGGCTGTGTGCCATCACCGATATAGGGTACAGCCAACAAAGCGATAATCACAGCGCTACAAAGCGGGAATGCACCCTTGATATTAAGCGGCTTGAACTTGCGCGAAAGCAATAGACCCATCGAGAACGAGAATGATACTCGCATTAGACCGCCGAAGAGTCCTGCACCTGCAAAATCCCAAGTGGTATGACCCATAGACCAACCCACTCCGAGATGTCCAGTACCTGAGAGGTTTCCGAATGCACAAGCTGCTAGTCCAATGCCACTTACAGCTACTACCGCACTCAATGCTTTAGTAGAGAGACGACGCAGCCAAAGGGCATAGAGAATATTGGCAATATACTCAAAGAAGAGCGACCAACTCGGACCATTCAGCGGGAAGAGTTCCCCATTTCCTCGGATCTCATAACAAGCTTTAGGTGCTGCTGGTATCATAAAGATGCTCAATAACATAGCCAATGCAATCATCGACCATCCCATCTTTGTTCCATCCCACTGCACCGAACCCTGTAGGCAGAACGACACAACACCAAAAATAAGACCAAGTATTACTAATGGATGAAGGCGAATCAATCGGCGCTTAAAGAATTGACCAAGCGACATCTTCGACCAACGATCATCATAGGCATATCCAAGCACAAATCCCGACAAAATGAAGAAGAAGTCGACCGCTAAATAACCGTGGTTAATACGCTGATCCATAGCGCTTGTAGCGAAGCCTTCAAAGATATGATACCATATCACCACCAGTGCCGCAACACCTCGCATAGCATCAAGCAACGCATAATGAGGCTTTGAATCCGCAAAAGCCGCTGCTGACACTAAGTTTTCATTTCTCTCCATACTTAAAGTTTTAGGTTATATAATTATTCTATTTGTCAAATATTCCACTAGTTATACCATATCTCATCTTTAGCAGCCACCACCCTTTACTCGGGCGAAGCGAGAGCAGATACCAGACCGCTAACACGATCGTCACACCCCACTTCAAGAGCTCTCCAACATAGAGGGATGCGAGTCTATTATGCAACTCTGCACGATGACGCTGACTAACGCCCGTATTAAAAGAGAGTCGCTTAAAGTAATCAGCGGTAAATTTCTCATTTCCAATAATATGGTATATTATAGATCTTGGTACATACCAGAAATCTATCCCATCATTTGCCAGACGCTCAAACAGATCACTCTCCTCGCCGCCCGTCAGCTTGCCACCTATGCGACCAAGCGAAGTGTCGAAACCTCCATATTTGAGCAAAATCTCTCGGCGAAATGCCATATTTCCGCCAGCCGGGATCTTGCCTTTCGGGAACTTGCGGACTCTGTCACCCCAATATGTCGGGTTTGCGATCGGTACCTCAGTAAAATGCGACAGCCACGAAGGCCTACCCGAGGGGTAGCGAGGCACCACCTGACCACCCGCCGCAACTGCAGTTTGACAGTTATCGAATAACTCTAAATAACCTCTTGCAAACTCCTCATTTACAAGCTCGTCATCATCGATGATAGCGATAATTTCACCGCAACTCTCATCAATACCTCTGTTGCGAGCAAAAGAGAGTCCCTGCTGTTGTTCTCGAACAATTCGAAGGTTGTACCCGGGATATGCTGCAGCAAATTCGGCAAAGCGCTTTTGGGTATCATCAGCAGAGTTATTATCTACAACTATACACTCCCACTCCGAGGCAGGCAAATCCTGTCGAATAACGGACTCTAAAGTCCCGAGCAGCTGCTCTGCACGGTTGTATGTTGCGATAATAATCGAAATCCGTGGCATAATCATATCCCTTTTAGACTACAAAAATAAAAAAAAATCTAGTGTTATTGGCAAACCCGCATATTTTTTATAAATTCGTACCATAATTTAACCAAAAATAACTACGACAATGAAGAGATTATTTACAATTTTAACGATGATTGCCGTTGCCTGCACCTTTGTAATTGGTAGCGCAACAGCAGCTCCGGCTGAACAGCCCGTAAAGATTATCGTAATGCCCGATCACGCAGATTGGAACTATACTTGCGGAGAGGAGCCTAAGTTTAAGGTATTGGTACTCAAGGACAATGTTCCGATGGGTGATGTTGCCATCAAGTACCTGATAGCAGAGGATAATATGCCTGCTCGCGAAGAGAAGAGCATCACTCTCAAGAACGGAGAGGCTCAGATCAAGATCGGAACAATGAAGGTCCCCGGTTTCCTGCGCTGCACCGTCTATGTAAAGGATTGCGGCTATACCTATCGTGGTATGGCTACAGCGGCTTTTGAGCCCGAAAAGATTCAGCCGACAGTTACTCTGCCCGAAGATTTCGAGAAGTTCTGGAGTGAAGCTGTAGCAGCCAACCAGAATATCCCGATGCAACCGACAATGACCTTAATGCCGGAGCTTTGCAATGGCGTTTATAATGCGTATCACATTCGTTTCCAGAGCTATGCGCCCGGATGTTATATGTATGGAGTGCTGACAGTTCCCGTTAAGGAGGGCAAATACCCCGCGATTCTTAAGGTTCCCGGAGCAGGTGTTAAGCCGATGCCAGCTTACGGCAATATGCCCACCGACAAAGCTGTAATTCTCCAGCTCGGAATCAACGGTATTCCCGTTAATATGCCTCGCGAGGTCTATACAAACCTCGATCGTGGAGCACTGCGTAGCTACAACCGTTTCCGCGTTGATAGCCGCAACGATTACTACTACAAACGTGTCTATCTCGGATGTGCTCGCGCGGTTGATTTCCTTGCAGAACTCGATTGCGTAGATGCAGAGAAGATCGCTGTTAGCGGTGGTAGTCAGGGAGGCGCTCTGTCATTCACCACAGCAGCACTCAATCCTAAGGTTAAGTGCCTGTATGCCAACTACCCTGCATTGTGTGATCTCACGGGTTACTTGAACGGTCGTGGTGGAGGTTGGCCTCACTTCTTCAGAACAGAGTCTGACAACAATCTCAAGAGCGAGCAGATTATCGACAATCTCCGCTATTACGATGTTGTAAACTTCGCCCGCAAGGTCTCTGTTCCCGTGAAGGTTGCCTTCGGTTATAATGACACAACCTGCTGCCCCACCTCGATCTTCTCGGCGATCAATGTTGTAAGCTCACCTATCGAGTTGCTGATCTACAAAGAGATCGGTCACTACACCTATCCCGAGCTCGAGCGCGATCACGGCAATTGGATTTTAGAGCAGTTTAGCAAATAGTCATTATTTGATAACAATTTTTCGCAAGGAGAGTCTTTCGTCACCCGAAAGTCTCTCCTTTTATTTCATAAAAACACGCACTAAAAGTTTGTTTTTAGCCTTTTTTTTACATACTTTTGTCGCCCGTAAAAGGAAAATATAAGAGTAATCATAGAACTAATCCCACCCTTTTTCGATTTAAAAAGGGGTATATTTTATTGAAATGCAAAGAATTACACTTCGCTTTATGCTCTTCGCACTGCTATTTGCGACATCTCTATCAGCAGTAGCGCAGAGTGGGCAAAAGGTAACCGTAAGCGGTCTGGTTACTTCTGCGGAAGATAAGCAGCCGTTAATCGGTGTTACAGTCGTAACCGATGCGATGCAGGGCGTCAGCACTCTACTCGACGGTACTTACACAATCAAGGCTGAGGCGGGTCAAACGCTATCCTTCTCGTTTATCGGCTACAAGACCGTCGACTGGAAAATCCCTGCCGGAGAGTCTGCCGTAACCTTCAACGTCGAGCTACAATCCGATACTGAGATGCTCGAGGACGTTGTGGTAGTGGCGTATGGTGTTCGTAAAAAGGGCACCGTAGCCGGATCTGTTTCGTCAGTAAAGGCTGAGAAGATCGAGAGCACCCCCACCGCAGCGTTCGATCAGGCGCTGCAAGGTCAGGTGCCGGGTCTGACCGTGCTATCGAATACGGGAGAGCCCAGCGCCTCGGCAGTAATGACCATTCGCGGTACCAACTCGATCAACTCCGGCACAGCTCCGCTCTACATTTTGGACGGTATGCCGATCTCGAGCAGCGATTTCAACACCATTAACCCTGCCGATATCGAATCTATTTCGGTATTGAAAGATGCCTCATCTACGTCGATCTATGGTGCGCGTGCAGCAAATGGCGTAATCGTGATTACCACCAAGCGCGGTAAGATGGCTGATCACCCCAATATTGAGTATCGTATGCAGCTTGGTGTTTCGCAGATCGACTACTCAAAGTGGGACTTAATGAACACAGCCGAGCGTATCCAGTACGAGCAGGAGATTGGAATGACCGATGGTCAGGACTATAACTTATTACGTCAGACCAATATCAACTGG
>JAGBVQ010000175.1 GCA_017630245.1 Alistipes sp.
TCGGCTTTTGTTGCGATGGGCTGCACTCCGAAGGAAGGTGGTGACCAGGAGTTGCCGCGCCTTGAGTTTGATGCACAGGCATTTGCGATAAATCTCGGAGAGGATTTCGAGGGGTTCCGTGCCGCTAATGCGGAGTATGTCATCGAGGATAAATCTTCGGATAACAAGTTTGTGATGGGTGGCTATCTCGAGACTCCGACAGATAAATTCAATCTCCAGATTATCGTTAGCAAGAATCGCTACGGAACAATCGAGAGTATCGTTGCTACGCCCGAAAATAAGAAGAATAGCGAGAAGTTGATGCGCTACTATCTGAACAACTTTGATGCGGAGGGCCTGGGCATTTGGCAGGGTGCGAATTGGAAGACAATCTCGTCGTCGGGTGCGATTACGGCCGGTGTTCACCAGACTATCGATGCTGCCCTGATGCAGCTCGGTACCGGAATGAAGGGCCTTACTATCGATGCGATCTTCTCGATCGTTAGTGGCCGCAGCTATGCTGTGGTTACCGTTGAGAATGAGTCGTTTAAGTTCTCGCTTATCAATAGTTTCTACCGTATCGATTTTGATATTTTGACAAAGTTGCTCGGATCAAACTGGTCGAAGCTCCAGTCGGATAATCGCTTCACTTCGTATAAGTTGGGCTTCGGTACGCTGAACTATGTTTGGTTTTACTATGCGCTGGATCTGCACGATAATGTCTTCAATATGTCGGCTTATGCCGATGAGCAGAAACTGACAATTACCACCATTCGCCTGACTATGCCCGAGGATCTTTCGTCGGAGGAGCAGGTGGCGGCGTGGAAGGAGTATGCTGCCGGCGATAAGAGCCTCTCGCTCGGAGAGTTCCGCAAGGCTTATTTGGCTGACTCGTCAGGTGCCGAAGTTGCTCCGTTGGTGTCGCAAGCAGCTGCTATTGAGTACGTTGAGACTAATGGTCGCCCCGATGCTTTCGATAATGAGGTGGTCCTCGAGTACGTTAAGGATGGCGTGAATATTCTGATTACGCTCGACGCTAAGTATGTAACAATCGACCTATATAAGTAGTATAGAGAGGTTTTTGAGTTATATGTCTTGATAAAAAAAAAGTGGCCTAATATTAGGTCACTTTTTTATCTTCTTAAAGTCCCTTTTTGGAAATTATCCAAGCTGCACGATTGTAGAGATTTAGCGCAGTGGCTCGCCACTTAACGGGCAGGGCATTGAGCAGTCGCAGCTTGCGAAGGGCGCGACGATGCAGACGTGTGTAGGCGAAGAATTTGGCCGCGTGGCGGGCTTCGTTGGTGCCGCCTTTAACGCTTTGAATCAGAGCTTTGCCCAGGGCTACTCGTGCAAGATACTCGTTGCTGAGATCGGCAGCGTCAGGGTCGTAGAGCTCCTCCAGTGAGTGGCGGCTCTGCTCGGGTCGGAATATCGCAGCCGAACGGTTCTCTGCCGAGCGCGAATATTCTATCAGCGGCTCCGGCGAGATGCAGACCTTCGCCGTGCGGGCAATCAGGGTCCAAAGGTATTGGTCCTCTCCCATACGCATCCCCTCGGGGAAGCCTCCGAGTTGTAGGGTAAGGTTGCGATTGAGTGTTGTGGCAGAGGGAATTAGCACATAGTGGCGTTGAGCCTCTGCGAAGAAGTCTATTGGGCCCTCCATCTGCGGAGTATCGCCCTTGACTCTCTGCTCCCCGTCGACTATATAGAAGCCCGTAGCGTAGGCTCCGCAGTCGGGGTAGCGCTCGATAAGTCGGCATATCTCGGCAATGTAGCCCTCCTTCCAGAGATCGTCTCCATCAAGCAGAGCTACATACTCGCCCTCGGCAGCCTCGATGGCACGGTTGCGGGCAACGCTTACGCCTGCGTTGGGCTGGTGCAGAAGCTTTATCTTCGGGTTCGAAGCGGCTAACTCTCTGACAGTCTCTTCGCTGCCATCCGTCGATCCATCGTTCATTACGATAATCTCGTGAGGTACAAGGCTTTGCGCCACAACCGAAGCGATGGTGCGGGCGATGCTTTCGCGCTTGTTGTAGAGCGGGATTATGACCGATATTTTGTTTGCCGTACTCTGCATATTGCAAATGTAGCTATTTTTTATTAGTTTTGCAATGTATGAAACTCTCGGAGAAGATAATTTTGGCTCTGCGCCATAGCTTTGACACGGCTCTCTACTTTGCAGTGATGGCCGTGAAGGAGGATTTTCGTAACTATGTCGCTCGTGCGGGTCGAGGCTCGGCAATGGGCGAAAAGGTGGCGATTCTCGGCAATGGTCCCTCGCTTGCGAAGGAGCTGCCCGCTCTGGTGGCAAAGAGGGATGAGTATGACTTTATGGCAGTCAATTTCTTCGCTGAGGATGAGCGATTTGAGGAGTTGAAACCGGCATATTACATCCTCTCGGATCCGATGTTTTTCCGTGCTACTGCGATGCAGCAGAGGGTGGATGCGCTCTATCGCTTGTTGGCAGAGAGGGTTAGTTGGCCGATGACGCTCTATGTTCAGTATTACAACCCCGAAAAGTTCGACTATCGTGCGGCTCTGCCTAATGACAATATCCGAATAGTGCCATTCCATACCACTCTCTATGAGGGGTTTAGCTCGGTACGTCACTGGCTGTTTAAGCGTGGCCTGGGTAGTGCAAATTACGGCACGGTGGTGCAGGTGGGGGAGTATGTCGCTCTGTTGCTCGGGTATAGGCGTTTGGAGCTCTATGGTGTGGATCACACCCTCTTTGATGGGCTTGTTGTTGATGAGCAGAATAGACTCTGCCGCCGTGATAGCCACTACTACGATACGGCTCCCGTTGAGCCGAAACCGATAATGAAAAAGGTGCCTGCCGAGCCATATACTGTGGCTGAGTATCTGGCCGAGACAGCACAACTTTTCCGTGGTCACGAGATTCTGCGTGACTATGCCGCATCGCTCGGAGCGGAGATTGTAAACTGCACCAAATGCTCGCTAATAGATTCTTACAAGAGAGGGTAAAGAGCTCTTTTAGGAGCTTGCGATATTAAACAAAAAAAGACCGCTTCGGCGGTCTTTTTTGTTGAGTGTCAGTAATATTGCTACTTCTTAGCCTTTACGATAAACGAGCTTTCAAGTGAGGCATTCGAGTCGTGACCTGCCCAGATGTGGAATGATCCCGGCTCCTGTGCGAACTCCTCGTTTATGGTCCAGAACGACATATCCTCGGGGGTGATTGTGAACTCTATGGTGCGCTCCTCGCCTGCACGAAGCTCTACGCGCTCGAAGCCCTTAAGCTCGCGCACGGGGCGGGTAGTTGAGGCAACATCGTCACGCATATAGAGCTGTACAACCTCTGCGCCATCACGCTTGCCGCTGTTGCGTACCTTGACGCTCACCTTAACCGATTCGCCCATAGCGACCTCGGGAGTAAGAACCTTCAGATCCGAGTAGTCGAATGTCGTATAGCTCAAACCGTAGCCGAAGGGATAGCGCGGCTCGTTGGGGGTAAAGAGGTAGCGTGAGAGGTACTTAGCCTTCGAGTTGGGGTCGAGCATCGGGCGGCCCGTGCGCTTCATATTGTAATGGATAGGTACCTGTCCGAGGTTGATGGGGAAGGTCATAGTAAGGCGACCTGCAGGGTTGAAATCACCCGAGATAACATCTGCCAAAGCGGGGCCTGCCATTGTTCCTGCGTGCCAGGTAACGAGCAGTGCGTCAGCGTGTTCTACCTCATAGCCAACATCCATCGGACGACCCGTAACAAGCAGTACTACAATGGGTTTGCCCGTAGCGTCGAGCGCTGCCAGCAGGTCGCGCTGAGCTTGCGGAACTTCGATTGAGGTTAAGCTCGTAGCCTCGCCGCTGCACTTGTTGGGAAGACCCATCGTGAAGAGCACAATATCTGCGCCCTCGGCTGCCTTTACCGCCTCGGCGATACCACCTTCGATAGCCTCAAAGGGTTTGCAACCCTCCGAGTAGACCACCTTGTCTTTCCCGAAACGAGCCTCAAGGCCCTCGCGGAAGGTAGTTGAACGGTCGTGCTCAACCAATCCCGGCCAAGCACCACTCATCTCCTTGCGGCTGTCGGCGTAGGGACCAATCAGTGCGATGCGCTCCGAGCCCTTGAGGGGGAGCACCTCTCCCTTGTTCTCGAGAAGTACCATTGACTTGCGAGCTACGTCGCGTGCAATTGCCAGATTCTCGGGAAGATAGGTCTCACTCTTAAAGCGCTCGCCACCATAGCGGTGAGGCTCATCAAAGAGGCCAAGACGGAACTTCATCGCCAAAATCTCACGGCAGAGCAGATCGATAGTCTTCTCCGATACCTTCTTTTCGCGTACCAACTCCTCGCCATACTTGATGTAGTCGCGGTCGACCATATTCATATTAACGTGGGCATCGAACGAGAGTTTTGCAGCCTCCTTGCCGTTGGCAGCAACACCGTGAGCACGCATCTCGTCGGTTGCGGCGTAGTCGGTTACGATAAAGCCCTTGAAACCGAGCTCGTCACGCAGAAGGTCACGCATAAGCCACTTGTTGCCTGATGCGGGCACGCCGTCGAAGTCGTTAAACGAGGTCATTACGGTTGCTGCTCCGGCCTTGATTGCAGCACGGTAGGGCGGCAGATAGCGGTCGCGGAACATTCGCTGCGACATATCGACCGTGTGGTAGTCACGACCTGCTTGCGGTGCGCCGTAAGCGGCGAAGTGCTTAACGCAAGCAAGGATCGTGTTAGGGTCACCCAGATCCTCGCCCTGATAGCCGTGAATCATTGCTTCGGCAATCTTTGAGCCGAGGTAGGGATCCTCTCCCGAGCCCTCTGATACACGACCCCAGCGAGGCTCGGTGCTGATATCGCACATCGGCGAGAAGGTCCACGCAATACCGATCGAAGCGGCCTCGAGTGCGGCAACCTGAGCCGATTTTTTAA
>JAGBVQ010000018.1 GCA_017630245.1 Alistipes sp.
ATACGGGTCATACAGTGGCTCTGCTTATCGGTGCAGTCGTGGTTGTCGCTCAGTGCTACTTCTGCCGTTGGTGGCTCAAGAGTCATTCACACGGTCCCTTTGAGGAGTTGTGGCGCAAGCTGACTTGGATAGATGCTAAAAAGTAGCCTCGTTGCACTATGGCAAAGTTTAAGAATATAGTTTTTGACCTTGGTGGGGTCGTGGTTGCACGCGACCCCCGCAAGGTCTCGGCCGAGTTCCAGGAGTTCTTCTCGTTTATCTACCAGATACCGATGCCCCACTTCTGGGAGGAGTACGACCGAGGTACATCTCCGTTGGAAGAGGTTAAGAATTACATCTGCGAGCATAACGATTGCTCTCGCGAGTTATGCGATGAATATATCGCAACAGCCATTAACCTGCAGGAGGAGATAGCCCCCACCAAGGCTCTTATCGAGCAGCTGAAGGCGGCCGGATATCGACTCTATGTGCTGTCGAATATGTCGCCCGAGTTTATCGACTTCATCCGCCGACTGCCGGTCTATGCTGCTTTCGATGGCGAGGTGGTCTCGTGCGAGGAGAAGGTCGTAAAGCCCGAACCCGAGATTTTCCAGCTGCTGCTCAATCGCTATTCGCTCGATGCTGCGGAGTGTCTCTTTATAGATGACCGCATCGACAACATCGAGGCCTCGGAGCGTGAGGGTATCTGTGGTTTCCATTTCGATCGCAAAGATCCCCAAGCAAGTTGCGAGCTTCTCGCTCGGATGTTGTTATAACGAGAGAATCGCTATTACTATGAATAGAATAAGGGTTGTGCTTAAAACACAACCCTTATTCCTAACTGCATATGCCAGCGGGAGAGGATGTCATCTTTGGCTATTTGTGCGCCGGTGAATTGATATACGGGCGTTTTGTTGCCGTGGCCGTCATCGGTGAGTGCCGTGATGCGCACGGGCTGCAGGCGAGCATTTTTAACCGAATAATAGGCTCCCCAATCACGACAGAGCAGGTTACCAAAATTTATCACATCAAGCGTCACCTGTAACTTACGACCACTCTCTGCCCCGAAGTAGAAATCCTGCGCCAAGTGGAGGTCAAGACGATGCTCCATCGGTGTTTGCAGTGCGTTGCGCTCCGAGAACTCACCTCGATGCGAGCGCAAGTAAGGATCGCTCTCAATAAATGCATTCCAGCGCTCGGCGGATGTTGCATCCGCAAATGTCATCTTGCTCAAATCGCTCTCGGTGGGGATGTAGACGAGTGTATTACCCGTCATTATATCGCCATTCAGATCGGCACTCTCGCCATAACAGAGCGAGTATCGCTGTCCTGAGTACATCTGGTACACCAATGCCACTGTTGTGCCGAAATATTTAGCATAGCGGCGCGAATATGTCATCTGTGCAGTCAGGCGGTGAGGTGCATCATAAATCGAATATGCAAGTTCGGGCGAATTGGAATCAACAGCGTAAGTGCGGCTCCAATTGTTGGCCTGCGATGACGAAGCAGCATCGTAAAGCGAGCGCGACTGCGAGTAAGTATAGGCCGCATAGAGATCCAATCCAAAGAGGAACGAGCGGCGCACGGAGGCAGTAGCCGACCACGAATAACCCTTATTCGTATTGGTTGTGTAGTAGATTGCCGAGTATTTCGGATCAACCGAGTAGTAGGTTGATATATTATCCGCAGTTGCCGCATCAGACGATACTGCATAGATCTTTGAGTCACTCTCTGTCAGACTCAAATTGCTAAAACTCACATTATTAACTATCTTAGAGAAGAGTCCTTCGAGCGTCAAGTGCCAACCCTCGCCTACGCTCTGCTCGATAGCCAAGTTGGCACGAAACACCTGCGGATAGCGGAAATTCTTATCGAGCGCCTGAATCGATGGATTAAGGGTCGAGAGCGAGGTCGATGCAGGGTGCTTCGAAAAGTTCTGCGCTGACTCGATAATATTGCCTGCAGCGTCACTCTTACCCTTGAGGGTAACACCCTTCTGCTCAATACCCGTATTTGAGTAGTTGTTTACAATCCAAACAAAAGGCACACGACCCGTAAACAATCCCGCACCTCCGCGAATCAGTGTGCGGTGCTGCGAATCAGCCCACCAGCGGAAGCCAACTCTCGGCGAGAAGAGGATCTGCGCACGAGGATAGTCGCCGATGCGGACATTGTGGCGAGTGGCAATATCTCCGCCGTTAAACTCCTCATTCACAGTCGGTCCGCCGAAAATCAGCGGAATATCAGCACGCAGACCATACGTCAAAGAGAATCGCTCCGAGGGTTTCCACTGATCTTGAAGATAGAAGCCAAGTTGCAACGCATTAAACTTCGGTCCCCAGGTTTTGGTGCCGGTAACACTTTCGTCGGTGTAGTTGTATTGGTATTTCGCGGCCAGGTCCTGCTCAAAATCATCTATCGAGTTATAGGTGTAAGCTCCGAGCGAATTGGCAACGTAGACAACGTGCGAATGGTAGAACTCGTTGTGAGTTCCGAAGGTGAGCGTATGGCGGCCCTTGTACCAGGTGAGATTGTCGGTCAGGGTGAGGGTGTGCTGGTCGAGCGAGTTAGCATTGGCATAACGGTCGGTACCGATATATGCCGTACCGCCCCCATTCTCGCCTACGCCCTGCACCTCGACGTATGGCAGATTTACCTCAGTATCACGACCATCCACCACGTTTGTATAGCCGATATGCAACTCGTTATGCAACTCATTACTAATACGAGAGTTGAGTTCTGCGCTAACCGCGTGCGAACGGCTGACCGAGGTATAGCCTGCACCCTCGAAGAGGAACTCTGTAGGCGAATTAGCATACTCATCCATACGGCCATCTATAAAGTTATAGCGAGCCGAGAGAGTATTGCGCGAGTTTATATTCCAATCCATACGAGCAATTAGCGAGCCCGAAGTGCGATTGATATTACGCTTACCAT
>JAGBVQ010000176.1 GCA_017630245.1 Alistipes sp.
CATTAAAACCGTTAGTCGAACCATATCCGGGGATCATCGGCGGTGCCGAGGTAAAGATCTTCGCATCGTTGAAGTTGGCAGCATAGGCCTTCACGCGATCCATAATGTTGCTAACGCTATGCTCCTTGCCCGGGCGCTCGTCCCAATGCTTGAGTCGGAGCGTAAAGTTACCCTGCGAGGTACCTGCACCACCCGTCTGCGAGAATCCGGCCATATTGACATAAGCGCGACACTCGTCGATACCCTTAATGATTTCGCGGTCCACTCGATCCATAACCTCCTTGGTATATGCCAACGAGCTACCCGGAGGTGTCGAAACATCGACACGAACAGTACCCATATCCTCCTGCGGGATAAGACCGGTCTTGGTATTCTGCATCAAATAGACCAAACCGACAACTGCAACCACGAGCAACGTACCTGCCAACCAGCGACGGCGCAACAAGAAGGTCACACCACGCAAGTAGTGCTTACGAATTCGCTCGAACGAGGCATCGAGAGCCATATTCAATCGCTTGCCGAACGACATCTTGATCTCGTTACCAGCCTCATCGTGAGGTTTGAGCAACAGAGCACAGAGCGCAGGGCTCAAGGTCAACGCATTGATTGCCGAGATACCCACTGCCACGGCCATCGTAAGACCAAACTGTGTATAGAAAGCTCCTGACGTACCGCCAATCATCGACACAGGGATAAAAACCGCCATAAATACGAGCGAACTGGTAATTACGGCTGAGGTGATACCCTCCATAGCTGCCACGGCAGCCTTATAGGGCGATTTGTAACCCGCATCGAAGCGCGAGTGCACCGCCTCGACCACAATGATTGCATCATCCACAACCACACCAATCGAGAGCACCAACGCAAAGAGAGTCAGAAGGTTGATACTAAATCCGAAGAAGTAGAGGAACATAAACGTACCGATGAGCGACACGATAGTTCCGATAAGCGGGATCAGCGTCGAGCGCATCGAGCGCAAGAAGATAAATACCACCAACGTCACGAGGATAATCGCCTCCAACAGCGTACGAATTACGTTATGAATCGATGCATAGAGGAAGTCGTTAGAGCTCGACAATACCACCATCTCCAAATCCTTCGGGAAACTCTTGGCAGCCTCCGCCATATAGGCATCGATCTGGTTAATAACCTCCGTAGCGTTCGATCCGGGGGTCTGGAAGATCGAGAATGATGTTCCGGGGCTCTGGTTTACCTCACCTACATAGAGGTACGACTGCGTACCGAGCTCGATGGTTGCGATATCACGCAAGCGAAGCAACTCACCATTCGGGAGCGCACGGATAACGATATTCTCGAACTCCTCGGGTTTCTCCAAGCGGCCCTTATAGCGCATTGCGTATTGGAAGGTCTGGTCCGAATTCTCGCCCAGCGAGCCGGTTGCCGCCTCGATATTCTGCTCAGCAAGAGCTGCTGTAATATCGTCGGGAACGAGCTTATACTGCGCCATAATATCAGGCTTAAGCCACACACGCATACTATAATCCGCACCTCGCACCTCGATATCACCAACACCCGAGATACGCGAGAGCGCCGGAACAAGGTTAATCTTGATGTAGTTGACGATAAATGTTCGATCGTAGGTACCATTGGGACTATATACGGCAATCTGCTCCAAGATATTGGTCTGACGCTTCTTGACGGTCACACCCACATCGGTAACCTCCGACGGGAGCTGACGAGTAGCACGCGAAACGCAGTTCTGGACATTGACCGCAGCCATATCAGGATCAGTACCCTGCTTGAAGTAGATCTGGATATTAGCGCTACCATTGTTGGTTGCCGAAGAGTACATATAGGTCATATTCTCCACTCCATTGAGGGCCTCCTCCAAAGGAACAACCACACTCTTCTGCACAGTCTCGGCACTCGCACCCGTATACGAAGCATTAACGCTGATGGTCGGGGGTGCAATATTGGGATATCGCTCGATGGGCAGCATCGCAAGACCGATCAAACCGCCCAGAACGATAACAATCGATATTACCGACGACAGAACGGGTCTGTCGATAAAGGTCTTAATATTCATCTTTCTCCGAATTTACTGCTTACTCTGCCTTCACGACATCTTTAACTTTGATAGTCATACCCTCGCGCAAAAGACCAACACCCTCAACAACGATGGTATCGCCCTGCATCAGACCCGACTCCACGACATACTCCTTGCCGTTGCTGATATCGAATACACCGATAATCTGCGATGTTGCTACGCCATTCACAAGCTTATAAGCGTAGATCTTATCCTGAATCTCGTAGGTTGCAGCCTGCGGGATAACCAGACATCCATCCTGACGATGCGGCAAAATAACATTACCCGAACCTCCCGAGAGCAAGAGACGATTGCGGTTAGGGAAGCGCGAACGGATTGATACCGAACCTGTCGATGGGTCGATAATACCGCTTATCGACTCGATGCGACCTTTATCCGAATAGATCGTACCGTCGCTCAACTGCAACTCGATTGAGGGCATGTGCTTGAGAGCCTCCTCCAACGAACCGTGGCGACGAGTCAGCGAGAGCACCTGGCTCTCGGTCATCGAGAAGTATACATACATCTCCGAGTTATCCGACACCGACGTAAGAGGTGTAGCATCCGAGGGGCTTACCAGCGTACCTACACGGAAGGGAAGAGTTCCGAGAACACCATCTGCGGGGCTCTTAACCAACGTATATGAGAGGTTGTTGCGGGCATTTACCTCTTTCGCCTTTGCCTGCGCCAGAGTAGCACGCTCGCTGGCAAGGGTGGTCTTCGCCATACGCAACTCGAAATCCGAGATAATCTTCTGCTTGAAGAGCTGCTCCTTACTGTTGGCAGTAAGCTCCGCAGCATCTACCGATGCCTGCGCCACGTTTACGTTAGCGATAGCCGTCTGCAACTCCGCCTCATAGGGTACCTGATCGATAACAAAGAGAGTCTGACCCTTCTTTACCACCGAACCCTCCTTAACGTAGATGTCGGTAATGTAACCCGAAACCTTGGGTCGAATGTCGATATCCTGCTTACCGCGAATGGAGGCAGAATAGGTCGAGTGGAGCTGACGCGATGTAGGCTCAAGAACCATAACATCATACTCTCGGTTGCGGATGGTCGACTTCTGCTCCTCCTTGCACGCGCTGCACACGCATGCACAAAGCAGTAACGCACCCGCTACAAATGCTTCTTTCAGATTGAATTTCATCATTTTAGCAGTTAGGTATACTTTATAAAATTTATTCTTGTGGGAAAAGGCCCACAAATATACAAAAATTTGTATAAACAATTAAGGCTGTCGCAACTTTTACGCTGGACAGCCTCAATTTTTTCACAAATTGCGTAGTCTTGCAACTAGGGACGAGTAGCCTCCCTGAGCCACTCCACATCCTCCGGCGAGAGCTCAAGAATCGAGGCTGTACGGTAGACTCCGGCCCAGCCCGTAAGGTGGTCGTTTATACTGCCACGCTTGCTCTCTCCAGCACGATATTTACTCCATCGCGAGGGGAATACAGCCTCGTTCTTCGAACCAATGGGACGCTCAAGACAGTGCCAAATCAGGCGATTCTCATCGGCAAAGCCTTGGGTACTATGACGCCACATCAGCTCCACAACCTCACGCCACAGCGGCTCGTTATCGACCTTCGAGAGCCATATATACTCGCCGATAAGCAGCGAGCCATACTCGTCCAATGCGGGGTGCTCGACTCCCACGATATTGGCTCCGGCGGGGCGGATGTTGTATATCGTAAAGTCATCATCCGCATCGTAAATCGGGTTCTGGATATAGAGCCACGAGGCAAAGTACCAAGCCGCCTTGCGGGCATAATCGAGATACTTCTCCTCGCCCGTAGCCTCATACATCAACTTTGCCGAAGTGAAGAAGGGCTGGATTCCCTCCTTGTCGATGCTGGCACAATCCATCGCACCTCCAAAGCATCGGAAGTGGTTGATATCCTGCGTATAATAGTAATCAAATGCCCTCTCAATAATCGGGACAAGCGACTCATCGCCCGACATCTTCCAATAGCGCACCAGACCCATCAGCACAAAGCCTCCACTATCGCCGTTGTAATTCACAACCTCGCCCGTAATACCGTTCCAAATCGAGCCCAAGGCACCATCCTCTCTCACTCCGGCCTTTACCACACCCACAATGCGTTTTGCTGCGTGGCGGAACTCTGTAGCATCTTCGCCGTGGGCTTCGAGCAGCATAACCAGACGCGACAACTCGCTGATAGACCAACCCATATTCGAGGCATCACGATTATCGTTCCTGCGAGGCTTATTGCTCTTGAGAATACCCGAGGGATAAGTTCGGGTCTTGATCCAACTGCGAAATACCTTCACTCCAAAATCGACATCCTCCGGAGAGTTGTTGCGATAGCCATACTCTACCGAGAGTCGTGCCGCCTGAAAGACCTGACAACCAAAGCCAAGCTCGCCACCCGGATCTTTGACATATTCGCCCTTTTTGAGGCGCTTAGACTTCTCTAAATCATCCTTATACCAACGATTCAATTCGGGGTGTTTCGTATAATCCTCAATGGTATAACCATCGGGCGAGAGACCCTTATTTTTCGCGTAATATCCCGCACGGAAGGTCTGGTCATCAAGACGGATATCGTACCAAAAACCGTGCTCATCCTGTCGGCGACCCCAATCCTGGAAGGCCTTATCGAGTCGCATAACCTCGTCGAGAGTGCGCTGCGAGGGGACCTCGTGGCTGATATTTCGCCAAGCCACAGGGAAGACCTCCGCAAAGCCGTAACCGGGCCAACGCGGCTTGCCGATGCAGGCAATGGCGCTCGCACGGAACTCCTCGCCGGGAGCAAGCGTCAGGTAGGTGTCATATCGCTCCGAAAACTTCAGTTTGTCGGAGTATGTGAGCGGAGCCTCGATCACGGGCCAATAGATCAGGTGGCGGAATGAGCCATCCTCAAGCTGCTCCATCGAGCAAGAGCTCTGGTACGATTCGGGGGTGCAATCCGACACGAAGAGGGCAAAGACCTTATCCTCATTTTCGGAGATAGTGCACGAGGGTATCGAACCTCGGTCGTAGGCAAAGATCCACGGCTCGCCATTATGCTCCCAGCCCTGTGGCACTGAGGCATTATTATCGCCAAAACGGTTGCCATTGTAGTTCGTACCCGGGAACATATACGAATCTGCACGGAAGTGCGGCTCGGCCGCAAGGTAGAGTTTGAAGGTCTGCGGCATGGCGCTATTGTTCTTCACGCATAGATCAATCGCCCACTCACTGCCGTTACGCACAGCAGAGAGCTCGGTATCAAGCCCCTCAACTGTGGGCAGGGTGCCAACCTCAAAAGAGACTCTCTCGGCGCAAGCAGTGCAGGCAAAAGCCGCAAACAGCCATATAACAAACTTCGAAAATTTAGTCATAGTCATCAGTGGGTTAAAATTATTGCTACACAAAGTTAAAAAATATTTTAACACGAGGTGTCACGGCAAAGATTTTTTGTTTAATAAACAAAACGTATGGCAAATGGCCGAATGGGCAAGCATTATGGGAGGATTATGGGGTGGTTACGGAGTCGCTGTAGGAGAGTTGCCACGCATAGGCGCAGGCTCGGCGATGACCACTATTTTCAGAAACGAAGGCCAAAAGTTTGTGGGATTGAGAATTTTGTATTACTTTTGCTCGATTTTTAGTCGCAGCGGCTAGATGACTGGTCGGATTTTGCACTAAAAAGGGTCTGGTTCCGTAGCTCAGTTGGATAGAGCAACAGCCTTCTAAGCTGTGGGTCGTGGGTTCGAATCCCGCCGGAATCACGAGCGCAATGCGCAACAAGAAAGCCACTCGGAAGAGTGGCTTTTGTTGTAAGAGCGACTATGGGAGCTTGCTCACGAATAGTAGCTCATATAACAAAAGATGCCGTACAGAGTACGGCTTTCTTGTTGCGCATTGCCGAGGACTCCAAGGGAAAGACGCAGTAAAGCGTAGCGACTGCGTCAATTCCGCCTGTCCAATTATTGCCGAGCCGACGCAGTAAAAGACAAGCGAAAGCGAAGTCAATCACAAACTTGAGGAGCAGAGATTTCTGCTCCTTTTTCTGCGGCAAGATGTGGCTTATTGGTCAAAGATGTCAGTATATTTTTCTACTAACCTCTAAAATATCGTTGTAATTTACAAATACTCATCTTTTGCATTAGTACCAATTATATTTTTGTTTTTTGGGTCATATAGTTTGAGCATATCATACAAAGAATCTATACACAACTTAAATTCATCTATTACTTAAAATACTCATA
>JAGBVQ010000177.1 GCA_017630245.1 Alistipes sp.
AATATGATTTTCACGGAATTTTACCTAACTTTGTGGAGTTAATTGCGCACTATGCGCACCGCAAACCGAATAGCAAATCAATCACATAAACAGTTTCAAACACAATGAACACTATCGACACTTACAACTTTACGGGTAAACGTGCTATTATCCGTGTTGACTTCAATGTGCCCCTCAACGAGAAGTTCGAGGTAACTGACGACACCCGCATCCGCGCAGCAATCCCCACCATCAAGAAAGTATTGGCTGGTGGCGGTAGCGCTATCCTGATGTCGCACCTCGGTCGTCCCAAAAAGAACAACGACGAGAAATTCTCGCTCTCGCACATCATCGGCGCTATCGAGAACCGTCTCGGCGTGAAAGTTCAATTCGCCGGCGACTGCATGGGTGACAAAGCTGCCGAGATGGCTGCTGCTCTCAAACCCGGCGAGGTACTGCTGCTCGAGAACCTCCGTTTCTACGCAGAGGAGGAGGGCAAACCCCGTGGTCTGGCTGCTGACGCTACCGACGAGGAGAAAGCAGAGGCAAAGAAGGCTGTTAAAGCAAGCCAAAAAGAGTTCGTGAAACGTCTGGCTTCGTACGCTGACTGCTACATCAACGATGCATTCGGTACTGCACACCGTGCACACTCGTCGACTGCTCTGATCGCTGACTACTTCCCCGAGGATAAGATGTTCGGTTACGTTATGGAGGGTGAGTTGAAGGCTATCGACGGCGTGATGGAGAATCCCCAGCGTCCCTTCTGCGCTATTGTAGGTGGTTCGAAGGTTTCGACCAAGATCTCGATCATCGAGAAGTTGATGGAGAAGGTTGACTCGATCATCATCGGTGGTGGTATGACCTACACATTCGCTGGTGCACTCGGCGGTAAGGTTGGTAAGTCAATCTGTGAGCCCGATATGTTCCCCGTAGCTCTCGACATCCTCAAGAAGGCTGAGGAGAAGGGTATCAAGTTCGTGATGTCGCCCGACGCACTCGTTTGTGACGACTTCTCGGAGGAGGCTAACACTCAGTACGCTTCGGTTAAGGATATCGACGATGCTTGGGAGGGTGTTGACATCGGTCCCGAGGGTAAGGCTCTCTTCCGTGAGCACATCCTGGGCTGCAAGACTATCCTCTGGAACGGCCCCGTTGGCGTATTCGAGATCAACAAGTTCTCGACTGGTTCGCGTGCAGTTGCTGAGGCTATCGCTGAGGCTACTCAGAACGGTGCTTACTCGCTCATCGGTGGTGGTGACTCGGTAGCTTGTATCAACAAGTTTGGCTTGGCTGACAAGGTATCGTATGTTTCGACCGGTGGTGGTGCTCTGCTCGAGTATATGGAGGGCAAGGAGCTTCCGGGTGTAGCTGCTATTCGCAAGTAATCTCGAAGAGATAGGCAGACCGCAGAGTCTGCAAAAAGATGTGGGTGTCCAATAATGTTGGACACCCACATTGTTTCAGTGTATGTATGTGCGGCTAATCTCTGCCTGCAGCCTTGTAGCGCTGGTAGAGTTTATCGTAGATCTTGCCTCGCTCGGGGTTGGGGTAGTACTCGTCCGAAAATCCCGACAACATCGCCTCTTGAGCCTCCTTGATCGAGGGGTATAGTCCTGCCGCTACGGCTGCGTACATCGCAGAGCCTAAGGCGCACGCCTGCTCCGAGCGAACTACGCTGATCGGCATCTTCAACACGTCGCAGAGGGTCTGCATTACAAACTTCGACTTCTTGGATATTCCGCCCACGGCATAGATGCGCTCCACGGCAACACCCTCTTCGATAAGACGCTCGGTGATGGCTCGCGAGCCGAATGCCGTAGCCTCGACCAGGGTTTTGAAGAGTTGGGGTGCAGTTGTTGCAAGGGTCAGTCCGGCAAATGAGCCCGTAGCTCTCGGGTCGTCATCGGGCGAGCGTCTTCCATTGAACCAATCAACTGCCACGGGGTCGTTCTCGGTGAGCGGCAGAGCCTCTGCCTCAGCCGTTAAAACAGGTAAAATCTTATCGAAAATCGCAGGGTCTGCATTGGCGATATGTCGTAGTGGCCACTCCATAATACGGCGGAACCACGCATAGATATCTCCGAAGGCCGATTGCCCCGCCTCGATACCTATATAGTCGGGCAGCACCGAGCCATTCACCTGGCCGCAGATGCCTCGGATTGTACGATCGGCCACCTTCTCGGCTCTTGCTACGGTGATGTCGCAGGTCGATGTGCCGACAACCTTCACGAGAGTGCCCTCACTCACGCCGGCACCAACTGCTCCAATATGGCAATCTATGGCTGCAACGCCTATGACCACATCCTTCGGCAGACCGAGTCGCTCGGCCCACTCGGCAGAGATGACGCCTGCGGGAGTGCCACAAGGGTAGGTTTGAGTGTAGAGATGAGAGTATAGCTCTGCAAGTAGTGGATCTACAGCCGCAAAGAACTCCCTTTCGGGTAGACCTCCCCACTTTGCGTTCCACATCGCCTTGTGGCCTGCTGCGCAGCGGCTTCGCTTAATCTCCTCGGGTAGAGTGTTGCCGGTAAGCAGAGCACTGATCCAGTCGCACAACTCGACCCACGACCAAGCCTCGCCAACAAGCTCGGGTGAGTTTTTAAGGCAATGCAACACCTTCGCCCAGACCCATTCGCACGAATAGGTGCCGCCACAGAATTGTGTGTAGTCAGAACTCCACCTCTTGGCCAAAGTATTGATAGCATCAGCCTCCTTGAGTGCTGTGTGGTCCTTCCAGAGTACAAACATCGCATCCGGATTCTCGGCAAACTCAGGTCGTAGAGAGAGGGGCGTTCCCTCGCGATCGACCAGCACGGGCGTCGAAGCCGTTGTGTCGAACGAGATTCCGCGCACGGCAGCCGCAACCTCCGTGCCGGCAAGTGTCAGAGCTTCTTGGATCGCCCCCTCGAGCGAGGTGATGTAATCGAGCGGATGGTGGCGATATCTATTTTCGGAGGGGTCGCTGTATAGACCCTCCTTCCAACGCGGATAGTAACGCACGGCTGTTGCAACCTCACGTCCGTCTGCTCCATCAACTACAAGACAACGAACCGAATCGCTGCCGAAATCTATTCCCAACAGATAATTTTTTGCCATTTTTCTCTATGCTCAAGGTTTATACTCCTACAAAGTTAGTAAAAAAAGAGTAGATAAAACAAAAAAAAGGAACCTATCGTTGAGATAAGTTCCTTTCAAATCTGTGGACCCAGAGGGGCATGATCCCACGACCTTCGGATTATGAGTCCGCTGCTCTAACCGACTGAGCTATGGGTCCGACGACTGCGCCTTAAGGCTTTCAGCGGTGCAAAGATACAAAATAATTAAGATTATCAAATAAAAAGACGATAATCTTTTTGTTATCCCTGCAGGTAGCCCTCAGTAGGGTAGAAAAGCACGGCCTATATACCTTATATATATAAATAACAAGAAAATTGCTGTCGGGAGCAAAAAAAATGCCCTTCCTGTTTTGTGAATTGGTATTTATTACTATCTTTGCACCCGATTTCGGTTTGTTCCGTGAAGGGGATTGACGAAATCTAAGGTTCTTTGAACGCTTGAAGTGAATAATGAAAATTTTTATCTAAAAAATT
>JAGBVQ010000178.1 GCA_017630245.1 Alistipes sp.
CTGACCTCGTCGGGGGCGGCAGAAACACCGCATTCCAGCACATAGGGCAGTTCCATAATGGTGGACTCGATTTCAAAAGGTCCAATCCGATAGCCGGAGGACTTAATCACATCGTCAGCCCGACCCACATACCAGTAGAAGCCGTCCTCGTCCTTCCATGCCAAGTCGCCGGTGTGGTAGAAGCCGTCGCGCCAGGTTTCGGCGGTGACTTCGGCGTTGCCCTCGTAGGCATGCTCGGCAAATCTTGCCGTCTCCAAAAGCGAGGTCTGATAAACCGTCGTGCCGTAGGACCACACCGTGTGGCAGACCTCCTCCACGCCCATCTCCTTATATTGTTCGTCGAGTTCATCTCCCCTATCCGATAGGACAAGGAGCTTATCACCCTCAAGCAGCTCGGTATTACCTCGCGGCACGAAGTAGTCTCCATCACGACATATCATCACAACAAGCGTGTTATCAGGGAGGGGGATTTCACTAAGTCTGTCACCCTTGACCAACATCTGGCGATTGACCTCCACCTCCGAAAATGCTGCAGTCATTTGATCGCGCAACTCCTCATTAAAAGAGCTCTCCTTCTCCTCATAAGCCAGTCCAAGGGCATTTGCCATTCCACTCACCGTCGTACCCTGCACCGCCATCGAGATCAGCGTCACAAAGAAGACGATATTAAAGAGTAGCTCTGCCCCCTCGATATGCTCAATCACGGGGTATGTTGCAAAGATAATGGGTACAGCACCTCGCAGTCCAACCCACGAAATATACAATCGAGCCTTGGTCGTAAATTGACGGAAGGGCGTAAGGCAAGCAAATACCGCCACGGGGCGAGCCACCAGAATCATAAATGCTCCAACCAAACAGCCCAAGATGATAATATCAGGCTGCAACAACTCCTCGATATTGACTAAAAGACCCAACGCCAAGAACATAATAACCTGACAGAGCCAAGTAAAACTATCGAAGAAGGTTGTGAGAGTCTGCTTGTGCATCAGCTTGTTATTACCAACCACAAGTCCTGCGATATAGACCGCAAGGTAGCCGTTGCCCTGCAGCAACGAAGTAAACGAGAAGGTTAGAAATACTGCGGCGAGCAACAACACCGAGTAGAGAGCCGTATTGGCGATATTGATATGGTTAATTACCCACACCGTACCACGACCAAATCCATAACCGAGCATAGCTCCCACGAACATCTGCACAAAGAACATAAACAGACTCGTACCCAACGACATTCCTCCATCAGCACTACCCGAGAGGATACCCACAAGCAACACCGTGAGAATGTAGGCCATCGGGTCGTTACTACCGCTCTCCAGCTCGAGCAGAGGACGCAGATTCTCTTTCAGACCCTGTTTTTTAGTACGCAGAATCGAGAATACTGATGCCGAGTCGGTAGATGACATCGTAGCTGCCAACAACAGCGCAAATGGGAATGTAAGCGAAATATCGAGCAGCGGAGCTACCAACCACACAAAGCCGGCCAATATAAATGCCGTAAGCATAACGCCCACCGTAGCCAGCATTACTCCCGGAGAGAGCACGGGTCGCACTTGGGAGAATCGGGTATCCATACCTCCCGAGAAGAGGATAATACACAAGGCTATCATACCCACGAACTGCGCCAATTCGGGCGAGTCGAAGGATATAAAGTTATAGCCAAAAAACATTCCCACGCCCAAGAATAGCAGCAAGGCCGGCGCACCAAAACGGTACGCCACCTTACCCGCAAATACGGCTACGAGCAGCAATAGAGCTCCTACCAACAAGAAATTTTCGCCTCCTATCATACTTCTATCTCTTCAAAATCTTCACATCGCGCAGCGGACGATACTCCAGCTCGATATACTCGAACGGCTGACAAACAGCAAACTTTCCATCCGAGGTACGACATAGAGCCACCGTCACTGCAGCCACCTGCGACGTTGGTACAGCCAGCAGAGCATCCATATCTCCACTATCAATTGCCGACATCACATCCCTAATCTGCATTCTAGCAAACGAGAGTTCGGTAATCTTAAGGGCTTCTCCTGCCTCACCAAGACAGGGCTGTCCCTCGCTTCCAAACAACCTCACCAGCAGCGACACAAAGCCACCAATGGCAACAATCGCACCCAAGAGCAACAGTCCCGAATGCCAATTTGCGGTCGAAGGCCCCTCCGGCAACGAGTAACCGCTCGCCACAATAAATGCACCCACAGCGATAGCAACAACAGGTTTTACTACGCTTTTGCGACGTTTAACAATAATATTATCAGGCAAGGCATAAAGAGCCTCGCAAAAAAGTGTTTTATCCATTTCCTTGATTATTTAACTATTTGACAATAAATTAGTTACGCCCGACTAATCCGATGGTCGGGTTTAACCCTTACGGGTCGGCTCCTATTGTCAATGGCTAAATAATCAATCGGCAGAGCATTCGGATTGCATACTCCGATGGCGAACCGCCGAGATATAATCTAAATAGTGGTTTTGTCGAGATGTAACATCTACCCGCTCCTGCAGCCTTAACCTCCGAGACACCCGATACACGACGCTGAGGGGATGACTCATTGCGCAAACTCTGCTCCACATATTGGGGAGCCACAACACTCGGCACTGAAGGTAGCTTCAGGTCAGAGTTGTAAGTACGGGCGCAATCTATCTGCACCATCACATCGGCAGACAGCTCCGAGCCTCTATGATAACCATTGATAGACGACTCAATACAAGGCTCGACCGATGCCAAAATGGCTCCATCGAGCAGTGCACCTGCAAACAGGGCAATGAGTATCGCTACAAATCGTTTCACAATAAAAAAAACTCTTTTATTACTGAGGAATAAATATATATGTTATTGTTCCCGACTGCTTAGCCGGTGCTGACTGATTGATATCGAAGGTCGAGCGACGTGCCGACTCGAGTGCCGAACGAATCATACAATCATCACCTCCGGACTTAATGTAAGCACCAACAACCTCTCCGCTGCGATTAACCGTAATGGCTACCACAACCTCACCTCCACCCTCGCATCTATAGGCGGGGATATCCAGGTGGCGATGGTGACGCAGAGGATCCTTGAGAGAGTAAGAGACAGTAACGCTACCCTTAACCTTTTGCGATGATGGTTTTTCGTTTGATTTATCACCATCCTTACGCTTGCCGATTTCATTTGCCTCGGCAACTCCCCTCTCGTATGCCTCGCGATTGGCACGCATACGACGCTGCACCTCTTCTGCCGAGGAGTTAATCTCCGAGGTATTAGTTCCGCGGTCATCCTTCAAGTTCTCATTAAGTGCATTCTCATTGGAGGCAACGTTGCGAATATTGCGCCAATCCTCATCCTGCAGACGGGCCGACACTTCACGGCGCAGGCGGTCGCGTTCGCTCTCCAACTGCTCAAGGGTCTGCAGATCAACAAGGATAGTAGAAGTGCCCTGCTTCTCGCCGACTGCAATCTTTCCGGCCATAAAGACAATACCCACCACCAAATATACTATCAGCGTCACTGCCAATCCTACACGATGGTCCCACGCCCACTCGCCTGCATCCTCACGACGGTTGTCGAAAGGAAGACGTAGACGGGGCTTACGCTGCGGTCTGGGGGCAGCGGAACGCTCCATTTGAGGTTCTTTATTTTCGGTTATACTCACTCTTACTCGATAATTTTGACAAAAATACTCATTTTTAACATATTTTTTATATCTTTACTCGCAATTTAACTAAAAAAGGAAGAAAATTATGTCTTCAAAACAGAGAACACTCAATGCTCCCATAACCTTTTCGGGTAAGGGACTACATACCGGATTGGCAGTTACAATGACCGCCAACCCCGCACCTGCGAATAGCGGAATCTCGTTCCGCCGTGTAGATATCGAGGGTGCACCCTCGGTTCCGGCGCTTGCCGACTACGTTGTCGATACATCTCGCGGAACGACCATTGCCAAGGGCGAAGCGAGAGTAAGTACCATCGAGCATATTATGTCGGCACTATGGACTCTCGGAGTTGATAACGCTATCATCGATATCAACGCTCCCGAGACCCCGATTATGGATGGCTCGGCACGCGAGTATGCTGCCAAGATCCGCGAAGTAGGTACCATAGAGCAGGATGCCGAGCGCGAGTACTACCAGGTGACTGAGAAGATGGTCTACTCTATCCCCGAGAAGGGTGTGGTGTTGGTACTCTACCCCAATGACGACTACTCGGTATCGGTACACATCGACTTCAACTCGAAGGTTATCGGTAACCAGTTTGCTACTTTCGAGCCAAACGATGATTACGAGAGCAAGATCGCTCCGTGTCGCACCTTCGTATTCTTGCACGAGTTGGAGCCTCTCTTCAAGATGAATCTTATCAAGGGTGGCGATCTGGACAACGCTATCGTAGTGGTCGAGAATCCTATGTCCGACGAGCAGATTGAGCACCTCAAGAAGATTTTCAACAAGGATGATATCCGCATCACGGGAGGTTATCTGAACAACCTCGAGTTGCGTGCCACCAACGAGCTGGCTCGCCACAAGTTGCTCGACCTGCTGGGAGATTTCGCACTTCTAGGCCGCCGCATCAAGGGTAGCGTCTGGGCTACTCGTCCCGGCCACTACGCCAACACCGAGTTTATGAAGCAATTGAGAGTGACCGTACGCACCGAGGGCGAGAAGCCTCGCTTTAAGTACGATCCGCGTAAGGCTCCCGTATACGACACTAACCAAATCAAGAACATTCTGCCTCACCGCTATCCCTGTCTGTTGGTAGACCGCATCTTCCACATCAGCGAGGATTCGATTGCCGGCATCAAGAATGTTACGACCAATGAGCCATTCTTCCAGGGTCATTTCCCCTCGGAGCCCGTAATGCCTGGAGTTTTGATTGTCGAGGCTATGGCACAGTGTGGAGGTATCTTGGTGCTCTCGACTGTGGAGGATCCAGAGAACTACTCGACCTACTTCCTGCGCATCGACAACGTACGCTTTAAGCAGAAGGTAGTACCCGGCGACACGCTCCATTTCGAGGTGCAACACATCGAGCCGCTACGTCGTGGTATGGCAACAATGCAGGGCAAAGCATTCGTTGGAGGCAAACTGGTCTGCGAGGCTACAATTATGGCGCAGATCGTAAAGAATAAGGAGTAATCAACAACTTAAAACAGAAATAATTCTCAAGACTTATGATTAGCAATTTGGCATATATACACCCAGACGCAAAGTTGGGTAAGAATGTGACCGTTGAGCCCTTTGCCTACATCGCAGGCGATGTAGTTATTGGCGATGATTGTTGGATTGGACCCGGAGCTATCATCAACGACGGTGCTCGTATCGGTAAGGGCAACAAGATTCACACAGGTGCATCTATCGCCTGTCTACCGCAGGATTTGAAGTTCGCGGGCGAGGTAACCACTGCTGAGATTGGCGACTATAATGACATCCGCGAGTGTGTAACAATCGCACGCGGTACAGCTTCGCGCGGAACAACCGTAGTGGGTAGTCACAACCTGCTTATGGCCTACGTTCACGTTGCACACGATGACGTTGTCGGTAACCACTGCGTCATTGCCAATCGAGTTTCGCTGGCCGGCGAGGTCGAGGTGGGCGACTGGGTAGTTATCGGCGGACACGCAGCCGTGCATCAGTGGGTACACATCGGTGACCACGCAATGATTCAGGGTGGAACACTTTTGGGTCAGGACGTACCGCCCTACATCGTCGTATCAGCTGAGGGTATGAGCTATGCAGGTATCAATAAGGTTGGTCTTAGCCGCCGAGGTTTTACCCCCGAGCAGATTGCCACGATACACGATGTATGTCGCATTCTCTTCCAGAGCGATTTGAACTATCTCTCAGCTTGTGAGAAGGCTATGGCAGAGTTGCCTCAGTCACCTGAGAGAGATTATTTGGTAGAGTTTATCCAGACCTCAAAACGAGGCGTAATCAAGCCGTACAGAAGCCGCAAATAGTCCAATTGCGACAAGCAACAAAGAGAGGGTATCCCGACTGGATACCCTCTCTATTTGTCTGCAATTGCAGAGGAGTTATTCTCTATAATCCCCCACTCCCTATATCGCCTCCGCTATTTCTGCTCCTCGCGATCCTTGCGAGCATTGGCATTGATATAGCGGCGGATGGTCTGCTCCAACTTATCGGCAGGCAGATTGCGGCGGATCTGTCCATCGTGCGCAATGGATATACCACCTGTCTCTTCGCTAACCACAACAATAATAGCATCCGAAATCTCACTCATACCGATAGCTGCACGGTGACGTGTACCGTAGGACTTAGGCACTGCACTCTGCGTAACCGGAAGGATGCATTTTGCCGCCACAATACGGTTATCCTCAATAACCACTGCTCCATCGTGCAGGGGCGCATTCTTGAAGAAAATATTCTGCAACAACGACTGCGAAACCGCTGCGTTAATCGAGATGCCGCCATCAGTAATAAGCGTAAGATCGCTCTGCTGACCAATAACAATGAGAGCGCCGGTCTTACTCTCGGCCATTTCACGACAGGCATCGACAATCGGCGAGAGGTTGAGTTCCTCCTTCTGCGCCGACGAGAAGATACGAGAGATAAACTGCAACTGCTTCTGGCGCATACCCACCATCTGCAAGAAACGACGAATCTCGGGCTGGAAAATGATCAGGAATGCAATAACACCAACGCTAATAATTTGGGTCAGAATGGTCGATAGCAGCTCCATATTAAGAGCATTAACCACCACCCACGCAAGATAGATCAGGACAATACCCGTGAGAATGTAGAGTGCATTGGTTCCCTTCGTTGCGCGGTAGAGTCCGTAGAGCAACAACGAAACCAACAGAATATCAATAAAATCTACAAGTGTAAAGGGTATAAAATCCATAAGTTTAATCTTTCGCTACGCAAATATACAATTTAATTCAAAAATCAAAATGTAAAAATCCGAAAATTATTAACCGGTGCGTCGGCCTTAAAAGTTATCTATCGACCACTATTTAATTCCGTACTTCTTTAAGATCTTTGCAATCTTGGGCTGATAAGCCTTGATAATGCGATCGAAGCCAAGGTCGTTGGGGTGCGAATTATCGATAGTATTCTCGCCATCACGGCCCGTTGCATAAGGCTCCTCGAGGTAGTAGACATCCTTATATTTTTTTTGCAACTTTTCCATCTTCTCGCGTGCCAGGTTACACTTGTCGATAAACGCCTTACGCTTCTGAAGGTTATAGAATTCACTCTCGTGATGGAAGGTTCGCACCATAATAATCGGCTTACCGGGATGAGCTGCAACCATCGCATCGATAAATGGTTCCAAACGTTCATCAATCTGAGCATAGTTGGGATTAGCAAAGGCATCGCACACAAAGGCGTCAGCCTCAATCTTGGTCATAAAGGGGATAAACTCGGGCTGCATCTTGCAGTTACCGCTGAAGCCAAAGTTCACAAAGTCGATACCCAGATTACGACTCATACGCGCAGGATAGGCCATACCGGGGCGTGATGCCGAAGCTCCGTGTGTGATACTCGATCCATAGACCACAACCTTGTGTCTGAAAGGCGAAGGTATAGCCTCGATGGTTGCATCCTTATCAACACCAATCTCGAGGCGGGTCAATTCACACCAATAAGGCAGGTAGAGCATAAACTCCTTATCGCCTTCGTGCAAATTCTGGACAAGAGGTTTTGTACGGCAATTCTTCTCAGGGTCGGTCGATACACGACCTACGCCACAGAATCGCCACTCGTTACCATCCTTAATATAAAGATCGACTCCCTGCTGGAAGATAGGGGTCATATTATCGCCACATCTACGCTTCACATTCTCCCACGTAGCCCAAACCTGCGAAGAGTTAGTATGGAACACAACATACATACCTGCTGAGTAGCGCGAATAGCGACGGATAGCCTCCTCCTTAAAGTTGTAGGGCTCGCAATCGAAGCGGAAATAGGGACTCTTCTCGGTGCGCATCGTGTGACCACAAATATTCAGCGTGGTAGCATCGACAAATTTAAGATTCTCCTTACCCTCCTCGGCTGCCGAACTGCTCGCTACAAGCGCAATAAGGGCAACAAGCGAAAGAAATAGTTTTTTCATAATTTCAACATTTTATTTTATTCCGTACTTTCTTAATATCTTGGCAATCTTGGGTTGGTAGGTCTTAATTACGCGGTCGAAACCCAGATCATTCAGGTGTGACTTATCGACCGAGCCCTCAAAATCGTCGCCGTGCGGGAAGGGCTCGTCAAGATAGTAGACATCCTTATGGCGTTTTTTTATCTCTGCAATTTTACGATTGATAACCGAGAGTTTATGTACCAACTTCTCGCGCTGCACCATATCAAAGTAATCCAACTCATTATGTAGCGGGCGGATGAAGATAATGGGCTTACCCGGATGAGTCTTAACCAACTCATCTACAAAATAATCAACCCTCTCCTCAATCTCCTTTGCCGAAGGATTGCCGAAGCAGTAACATAGCAGGGCATCGCACTCGACCTTGCTGAGCAGGGGGATAATCTCGGGCTGCATCTTACCTTGACCACTGAATCCCACGTTGATAAAGTCAATGCCCAGGTTACGGCTCATACGTGCCGACCAAGTCATACCCGGGCGTGAAGCCGAAGCTCCGTGAGTAATACTTGTGCCATAGTTGAGCACTTTGTATTTATATGGCGAAGCTATCGGCTCGATTACGGCATTCTCATCTATACCTATCTCGAGGCTTTTGAGCTCACACCACAAGGGAAGGTATAGCATAAACTCCTTATCGCCCTCAGCCAAATTCTTAACCAGAGTCTTGGTACGCTTTGACTTCTCTGTATCGGTCGATACGCGACCAGACTGACAGAAGACCCATCGGCCCTCGTGCTTGATATAGAGATCAAGACCCAGCTGGGTTATGGCAGTCATATTATCGCCCACACGACGCGGCACATTCTCCCAAGTTGCTACTACTTGCGACGAGTTGGTGCGGAACATAACGTAAAGACCTGTAGGATAGCAAGCATAGCGACTGATATTCTTCTCCTTAAAACCATAGGGTTCAGGATCGAAACGGTAGAATGGACTCTTCTCGGTGGGAAGAGTATGTCCGCAGATATTCAAGCTCTGCGCATCGACGAATTTAACGTTTTTCGGAGCTTTCTCGGCAGCATAGTTGCTCGGCGCAAATGCAACAAGGAGAAGGATGAAGAGAAGAAGTTTTTTCATAGGTTATATAAGCGATAAGAGTTAGACGAGCAGTTGCCCGTCTAACTCACTAATAATATCGAACTCAGTATTTTAGTTACTCCTTACCGAAGAAGCGGTGATACAAGCCCTCGAAGCCCTTGCCGTGGCGAGCCTCATCCTTAGCCATTTCGTGAACGGTGTCGTGAACTGCATCAAGGTTCTGCTCCTTAGCGATGCGAGCCAAGTGCATCTTGCCATCGCAAGCACCGTGCTCAGCATTCATTCGCTTGTAGAGATTGGTCTTGGTATCCCAAACAACCTCACCGATGAGCTCCGCAAACTTTGCTGCGTGCTCTGCCTCCTCCCAAGCATAGCGCTTGAAAGCCTCAGCGATCTCGGGATAACCCTCACGGTCAGCCTGACGGCTCATTGCAAGGTACATACCCACCTCGGTGCACTCGCCCATAAAGTGATC
>JAGBVQ010000179.1 GCA_017630245.1 Alistipes sp.
ATATGGTCACCCGACTTGATAACCTTTACAGCCTCTTCGGCTGTTGTGAACTTAATCTCTGCCATTTTCTTGTTAAGTTTTATAATTTTTTAGTAGTAATTTCAAATTTTATTTTGGTGGGGTAGCGGTTACTTTCTCTTAACCTCTACCTGCTCGTAACCCTCGATAATATCGCCAACCTTGATGTCGTTGTACGACTCGATGTTCAAACCGCAATCCATACCCGAGGTTACCTCCTTCACATCATCCTTGAATCGCTTGAGCGAGCCAAGACGACCGGTGTGGATAACGATACCGTCACGAATCACGCGGATCGGAGTGTGGCGGGTAATCTTACCCTCACGCACAATACCTCCGGCGATGGTACCGACCTTCGAAATCTTGAAGGTCTCCAGAACCTCGATCGAGCAGACAATCTCCTCCTTCATCACAGGCTCCAACATACCCTCGATTGCATCCTTGATATCGTTGATTGCATCGTAGATAATCGAGTACAAGCGGATCTCGATCTCCTCCTGCTCGGCAAGCTTACGAGCCGTAGCCGAGGGACGTACCTGGAAGCCGACGATAATGGCGTTCGATGCGGCAGCCAACAGAACATCCGACTCTGAAATCTGACCCACGGCAGCGTGGATAACATTAACCTGTACGGTCTCCTTCGAGAGCTTGATGAGCGAGCCCGACATAGCCTCAACCGAACCATCCACGTCACCCTTAACGATGATGTTAAGCTCCTTGAACGAGCCGATAGCGATACGACGACCGATCTCATCGAGAGTAACGTGCTTCTGGGTCATAATACCCTGCATACGCTGCAACTGCTCACGCTTGTTAGCAATCTCGCGTGCCGAGCGATCGTCATCCATTACATTGAATGCATCACCCGCCTGCGGAGCACCATTCAGACCCAGCACCTGTACCGGTGTCGAGGGACCTGCCTCGGTAACCTTCTTACCATTCTCGTCGAACATAGCCTTCACGCGGCCTGTGTATGTACCTGCCAAGAGGACATCTCCGATGCGGAGAGTACCGCTCTGGACCATAATTGTCGAAACGTAACCACGACCCTTGTCGAGTGTCGACTCGATAATCGAACCTTGAGCCTTCTTATTCGGATTAGCCTTCAGGTCGAGCATCTCAGCCTCGAGAAGTACCTTCTCAAGCAGCTTATCGAGATTCAGACCCTGCTTAGCCGAAACATCCTGGCTCTGGTACTTACCACCCCAATCCTCAACGAGGTAGTTCATACCGGCCAACTGCTCCTTGATATGGTCGGGATTTGCAGCCGGCTTATCGATCTTATTGATAGCAAACACCATCGGTACGCCTGCAGCCTGTGCGTGGTTGATAGCCTCGATAGTCTGAGGCATCACACGGTCATCGGCAGCAACGATAATGATGGCAACGTCGGTAATCTTCGCACCACGCGCACGCATCGCCGTAAACGCCTCGTGACCCGGAGTATCGAGGAAGGTGATCTTCTGACCATTAAGCTCAACGCTATACGCACCGATGTGCTGGGTAATACCTCCGGCCTCACCCTCGATAACGTTAGTCTTACGGATATTATCCAGAAGCGAAGTCTTACCGTGGTCTACGTGACCCATTACGGTTACGATAGGCGGACGGGGGAGCATATCCTCCTCTGCATCCACATCGCTCTCGATAGCCTCCTGAATCTCAACCGACACGAACTCTACCTTAAAGCCGAACTCCTCGGCAACAACTGCCAGTGCCTCGGCATCCAGACGCTGGTTGATCGACACCATAAGTCCGAGGTTCATACAAGCAGTGATGACCTGCGTAGCCTGCACGTTCATCATTGTAGCCAACTCGCTCACGGTTACAAACTCGGTAACCTTGAGAATCGAGCGCTCCTGCTCTGTACGCTCCATCTCCTCGTTGATACGCTCGGCAACAGCCTCACGCTTCTCCTTACGATACTTCGCGCCCTTATTCTTTGCACCCTTGGCAGTCAAACGTGCCAGAGTATCCTTAATCTGCTTCGAAACCTCCTCGTCCGAAACCTCGGGGCGAATCACCGGCTTGGGAGCCTTATTATGCTTCTTATTCTTCTTATCCTGCTTTGCCTGAGCATTCTGGTTGTTCTGCTGATTGTTGTTCTGGTTATTCTGACCATTGCGCTGACCGCCCTTCTGGTCCTTACCACCCTGGTTATGAGCACCGGGCTTATTCACATCAACCTTCTCCTTGCTCAAACGCTTACGCTTCTGCTTACCACCCGGAACCATACCCGACACATCCATTGTGCCGAGAATCTGCGGGCCTGCCAGCGTGCCAACCGAGGGACGGAAGACATTATCAGCCTTCTTTTCCACCGAAGCCTCCTCAACCTTCGCGGGCTCAGCCTTCGGTGCCTCAACCTTGGGACTCTCCACCGCCTTGGGCGCGGGCTCTGCAGCCTTCACCGGCTCCGCCTTAGGCTCTTCAACCTTTACGGGCTCAGCCTTCGGCTCCTCCTTCTTTACTGCGGGTTTGGGATTGAGATCAATCTTACCGAGAATCTTCGGCTTCTGGATCTCATCCTTAACGCTGATTACGTTGCTCTTTACGACCAACTCTTCCTCCTCCTTAGCCTGCTGCTTGGGCGACTCGATAGTCACGGCAGCCTGCTTCTGCGCTATCTTCTCACGAACGGCATTGCGCTCGTTACCTGAACTTCTATTTATTCCGAACTCCTTCTCAAGAATGGCATACATCTCATCGGTAACCTTCGTATTAGGCGTACCGTCGGTCGTTATACCCTTCTTCTGCAAGTGGTCCACGATAGTATTCAAACCCACCTTGAACTCCTTTGCAACCTGAATGAGTCTTAATTTTCTTTCGTTATCCATAAATACTCCTCTCTGTTTTTCGTTTTGGGTTTATTACTCTTCGAACTCAGCCTTAAGAATAGCTGCGACCTTCTCTACCTGCTCAACCTCGAGGTCTGCGCGTGTAGCAACATCCTCAACCGAGAGCTCGAGAACACTCTTCGCAGTATCGAAACCTACGGCCTTCAGAGCGTCGATAATCCAACCCTCGATCTCGTCCGAGAACTCTACAAGTGCAACATCCTCCTCCTCGATCTCGCGGTAAACGTCTACGTCGTAGCCTGTGAGCATCTTCGAAAGGCGGATATTCAAACCACCCTTACCGATAGCCAACGAAACCTGATCGGGCTTGAGGTAAACCGATGCAGTCTTCTTCTCCTCGTCGATGGTGATGCTCGAAACCTTTGCAGGGTTAAGCGTACGCTGAATCATCAGCTGAGGATTGGTAGTATAGTTGATAACGTCAATATTCTCATTGTGCAACTCCTTCACGATGGTGTAGATACGCGAGCCCTTCATACCTACGCAAGCTCCTACGGGGTCGATACGATCGTCATACGACTCAACCGCAACCTTTGCTCTCTCACCCGGGATACGAGCGATAGCCTTGATTGTGATCAGACCGTCAAAGATCTCGGGAACCTCCTGCTCGAACAGGCGCTCGAGGAACTGGTTAGCAGTACGCGAAAGGATGATGCGGGGGTTGTTGTTGTTCATCTCAACGCTCTTAACGATAGCCTTGATGGTCTCACCCTTGCGGTAGAAGTCACCCGGAATCTGCTCAGTCTTGGGGAGGAGCAACTCATTATCCTCATCGTCGAGGATAAGCACCTCCTTCTTCCATACCTGGTAGATCTCACCCGAGATAATCTCGCCAACCTTCTCCGAATACTTCTTGTATATATCTGCCTTCTCGAGGTCGATGATGCGCGATGCGAGGTTCTGACGCAACGAGAGAACTGCACGGCGACCGAACTGCTCAAATCCGATAGCGTCAGTATACTCATCACCCACCTCATACGAAGCATCGATCTTCTGAATCTCCGAGAGCGAAATCTGCGATACGGGATCGGTCAAATCCTCATCAGCAACAACCTCACGGTTACGCCAAATCTCGAGGTCGCCCTTCTCGGGGTTGATAATTACGTCGAAGTTCTCATCGGTGCCATACTGTTTCTGGATAGCGTGGCGGAATACATCCTCCAAGACTCCGATCATCGTGCTCTTGTCAATGTTCTTCAGCTCCTTGAACTCTGCAAAGTTGCTGATAAGATTAAGATTGTTCATTTTTCTCTATTTTTTTTGATTCGTTGTTTTCTACTTGTAATCGAGGTGCTCCTTTGTATACTTCACCTCCTCCATTGCATAACGCTTGACAACGTGCTGCAACTCCTTCTTCTTCTTGCCCTCAACGGCTACTTTCTCATCATAAGAGAGGGTGAGCGACTCCTCGTCTGCAGCATCGAGCGTCGCCAGCAGCTTTACACCACTGCGCAACAACACCTCAACAGGCTTGCCAACGAGTTTGAGATACTGACGCAACACTTTCAACTCCGAGCCGATACCTGCAGATGCAACCATCAGCGAAAAATCCTCAACGTCACGATCAAACTCCGCATCGATAGCACGGTTAAGCGCTACGCAGGTATCAATCGAAACCGACGTATCGCTGTCGATAAGCAGCTCTACCTCATTCGAAGGCGAGCAAGTGCACTCCACGACAAACATATCCGTGCCGGCGAGTTCTCTCTCAGCAATCTCCTCAATCTTCTTACAATCAATCATTTTAGCCTCTCTTTATGGATTAGTTCCTATGAATATATCTACGAAATAAGGGGACTTTCTCGTCCCCTTACTTCATTCACGTTGCAAATATAGTGAAAAAATATGAATATACAATATATTTATAGAAAATTTAATCCGCCTTCCGCTCTATCCCCGCCGAGAGCCTTAGAACTTGTAAGTTATTGCCAGGTAATAAGTTCGAGGATAGGCATAGGTGTAACGTGTCGGGAAGGGCTCGTAGAGATAGTCGCCGGCAATACTGCGGCGATAGATACGCAACGACTCTCTTGCTGAGTAGACAACACTCTCAGCTCCAAGCAGATTGCGCACCGACAAACTCGCCACCAATCGGCGATAATCATCATCCCGTTTGCCCTTCAAACGAAAACTTTTCCACACCGCTACATCCGCCGTCACCGCATCTGGCAGTCGCTCCTGCTCGGTAAAACGTATAAACATCTCAGGCGAGAGCGAGGCTTGACGCGACACTCTGTCGGTGCGACGCATAGGCTCGGCCTCGACATAGCGTAGTCCTGCATAATTTGCTGTAAGGCGTACTCCCCAACCTCGATTCATATAGGCAACATTCGCCGACATAGCCACCAACGGAGCATTGCCAATCTTAATACCACCCATATAGGCCACAGCCCTATCACACAACAGAGCATTATCACTATCGGCATATAGCGACACCCTCGCATCTTTGGCATAACCATAATAGCCGGCAACTGCAGCCAACGAAGCCGACCAATTGCGTGCAAAACGGGCCGTAGCCGTCACCTCCGCACCGACTCGCAACTGCGAAATATCCGACACAACCATATCCGAATAGGTCGAGGCCAAATCATCGTAATAGTGCGCCACACGTACCTCGTGATCCGACAATGCCGCAAAGATGGTCGCATCCACACTCCAGATCTTATCTCGCAGACGGTAGTTCAACTCGGCCGAGATATCAGTCCGTGCCATAGGGCTATCAATCAGGCGATTATTATACCTGCTCTGCAAGAACAAATCCTCCATATTCGGGGCCTCGCTATGCGCCGCGACAGCCAATTCGAGATAGTGTTTCGGCGTCAGAACACACCCCACCAAAGCCCTTACCGAATAGGGCATAAAGCGTACAATATTTGAGCGCCCATAGGAGCCCGATCCGGCAAAAAGTTCCTTCTCGAAGTATCCATAGCGATGCACACACTCCTCCCCTGCCGAGAAGCCGCAATCAAACCTCCACCTATCGGAGCGCCACTCAAGGCCACCACTGACGCCCACCGCCGAACGTATCAATGCATAATCATAGCCATAGCGATCGCCCTCCACGATGCGTCGATTCGGTCGGCGCAAATCATTCTGCAGGGAGTTGCTAAAAGTCTGATCATCAATTAGAAAATAGTCGATATCAACAACATAACCGCCACCAAGCAAATCGTTCATCTCCTTATAGTTACGGCTACGTTCAAGGCTATAGGTCAGACCATATCTCACCGTCACGGCATCACCAATCGCAGTTCTTCCCTGGCCCCTAAAATGGATATTGGCAAGCTGCTCAACTCTATCTTCAACGGCATAAACCGCTTGCCCGCCACTAAGGCGATTTATCTCACATAGCTCATCCCAATCGATTTGCGTATACTTCGGATCGCAATCACGCCACACACCCTCAACCTCATCCGCCACATCCGTCGAGGCGTAGTAGCTCGGCATATAGCGATAGTTATCGGGCATCGGGGTCTGCGCATCAAACCAAGTTAGTGCGCTATAGCTACGCCTGCCGACCTCCGCACCGAGCGAAAAGAGCAACTCGGTACTCTTGCCCAGACGTGCATCATACGAGGCCACTACGGCCGGCAACATCACACGCCTTACATTTGCATTACGCACCCTGCCCGACTGGAAGCCCCACGAGGGGTTATAGTAATTATCTCCCGTAAGGCGGAAGGCCTCCTGCGATGAGGCGCTACGCATACCCCTCTCCGAGGGTGCAACAAGCGCCGTAAGCGAGAGTCTATGCCTTCCCCGCCAGCGTTTAGCAAGCGAAAAGCCGAGATCTACAGCATTCGTATAGACTCCATCAATATGCAGATCACAACCCGTTCGTCCCGCAAGGGTTGCAGAGAGCGACCAACCTCGACCCAAGCCCTCATCCACCGAAGCTCTAACACCTCCGTTATATCCTATCGTTGAGAGCATTACGCCGACGCTCCTCGCCCCAAACGGCTCCGCAAAATCGGTCCTAAATTCGGTTATGCCACCAACTCCGCAATCGGCTATATTCTCCGCAACTGCCACACTTGCAGACTCCTCGCGCACCAAGCCGAGCCGCAGAAGCAGAGCATTCGCACCCGACTGCAAAGGGATTCCATCGAGCGTAACAGCCCGTTGTTGATACCCTACTCCTCGCCGTGCGAAGCGCACGAACGATAGCGAGTAATCCGCCGTCTCGGCAAAAGCATCTGCGCCACGCTGCGCCACACGATAAAAGAGCGACGAGTCCGCCTCGATCATCGGGCGAAACTCGTCGGTAAAATATTTCGATATGTGATACTCCTCATCCGGAGTCTGTGCCACAACCCCCGCTACGCACACTACGGCTGCGAGTGTAAGGCAAAGCCTACACACCAAGCCTAACGAACTATGCGGCAGGCGGCACATATCCCACTCTACTCGATATGCAAGAGAACATCTGCGAGCAGATCCCAGAACTTGCGCACAGTGGCAATCTCAAGGCGCTCATCGGGCGAGTGCACACCGCGCAGAGTCGGGCCGAACGAGACCATCTCCAACTCGGGATACTTCTCGAGGAAGAGGCCACACTCCAGACCTGCGTGGATTGCTCTCACCTTCGGCTCAACACCAAACAGACGTTTATAGCTCTCGATAGTGGTAGCCAGCAGGCTCGAATCGGGATTAGGAGCCCAGCCCGGATAACCATCCGAGTGAGCCACATCTGCTCCGGCCAACGCAAATACCGACTCCACGGTCTGCATAGCGTAGGTCTTGGCACTCTCAACCGACGAGCGCTGCGAGGTGGTTACAACAATCGAATCTTCGCCCTCAAACTTCACCGACGCGAGGTTTGTCGAGGTCTCGACCAAACCCTGAACTGCAAACGACATAGCCAGCACACCATTCGGCACTCCAACCAATGCATTTACCAACGCAGCCTGCGACTTCTCATCAAGCACGGTAGGCACCTCGGGCATCTCATTAAGGGTTATCTTAAAGTTAGGCTCAGTAAACTGGAACTCCGCACGAACATCCTCGGCAAACATTCTATAATGCTTAACAAAGACCTCCTTCAAACGTGCCGGGATACCGAAGATTGCATACGCCTCGCGCGGAATTGCGTTACGCAGGTTACCGCCACAGAAGTAGCTGAGACGCATCTCATAGCTCTGCATCGCATCCCACAACAGACGAGCAACAATCTTATTGGAGTTGGCTCGACCCTTATCGATATCATCTCCCGAGTGACCTCCCAGCAGATCCGAAACATCAACTCTGAACCAAGCGTAGCTTTTCGGCGCCTCCTCGTTACGATAGTGGAAGGTTGCCAAGGTGTCGATACCGCCGGCACAACCAATAAAGATCTCGCCCTCATCCTCCGAGTCGAGATTTATCAGATATTTACCCTTCAGCATACCCTCGCCGAGCTCGAATGCACCCGTCAGTCCCGTCTCCTCATCAACAGTAAAGAGGGTCTCGATTGCACCGTGTTGCAGATTCTCATCGAGCAGAACAGCCAATGCAGCAGCCATACCGATACCGCAGTCAGCACCAAGTGTCGTACCCTCGGCCTTAACCCACTCGCCATCGATCTTCGTACGGATAGCATCGTTCTCGAAGTCGAACTCCACATCCGAATTCTTCTCGCACACCATATCCATATGCGACTGCAAAACCACCGTCGGGCGACCCTCAAATCCGGGAGTTGCACCCTTGTAAATCACGACGTTACCGATCTCATCCTTGCGATAATCAAAGCCGTGTTTCTCGGCAAAATTCACAAGGAATTCGATAATCTTACCCTCCTTTTTCGAGGGGCGCGGAACACGCGTAATATCGTCAAATTGCTCCCATACAAGCTTGGGATCGAGTTCTCTAATTGTCATAATTTATAGTTTTTTTAAGAGTTTACAATTGATAGAGCAGAGCCACTGCCGTTGCCGAGACTCCCTTCTCCTCGCCCTCGAAACCGAGACGCTCGGTAGTGGTCGCCTTAACCGAAACCTGGCCTATATCCACACCCATCGCCGCGGCCAACTCCCCACGCATCGAATCGATATGCGGGCGCAGTTTGGGTCGCTGCATCGCTACCGTGCAATCGACATTACCTATCTCGTAACCAGTCTCGTGCACCAGAGCTATAACCCTACGCAGCAACACTCTTGAGTCGATACCCTTGAACTCCGCAGAGGTATCGGGGAAGTGCTTGCCGATATCGCCTAACGCCAATGCTCCAAGCAGGGCATCACACAATGCGTGAATCAATACATCGCCATCCGAATGGGCTATACACCCCTTATCGTGCGGAATCTCCACACCTCCGATAACCAATCGAAGTCCCTCGCCAAGCGCGTGGACATCGTAACCGTGACCTATTCTAAAATTCTTCATATTAAAGACAAAATTATAGAATAATTTCCAATTTTCAAATAGGAGAAGCTGTTTAGGCCGACACAAAAAACTACATCACAGCAACTCTCAAGCAGAAATCCCGCGCAACAACACACCCAAG
>JAGBVQ010000180.1 GCA_017630245.1 Alistipes sp.
AAAGTATGCATTCAATAGTTGCAGCAGCCTGACAAGTGTAACAATTCCTGATAGCGTTACTTCGATTGGAAATTATGCATTCGCTTATTGCAGCAGCCTGACAAGTTTTTATGGCAAATTTGCATCAAACGATAACCGTTGTTTAATTGTTGATGGAGTATTACACTCATTTGCTCCTGCTGGTATTACTACATATACTATCCCCGACAGCGTGACTTCGATTGGAGAGTGTGCATTCTCTAGTTGCAGCAGCCTGACAAGTGTAACAATCGGCAATAGCGTTACTTCGATTGGAGAGTTTGCATTCTGTGATTGCAGCAGCCTGAAAGAGGTATATTGCAAGCCTACAACTCCGCCAAATGGAAGTTTCTTGATGTTCGACAGCAACGCTTCCGGCAGCAAGATTTATGTTCCGGCAGCATCAGTAGATGCTTATAAAGCCGCAATGTATTGGAGCGATTATGCTTCGTATATAGTCGGCTACGACTTTTAGAGGGTAATTCCGCCAATTCGGCGAAAAGATTATTCGGCGCAGGTCTTCGGGTCTGCGCTTTTTATACCCAAAACCAACAAACACCCCCTCAGTCACGCGGGTAGGGATTTTGGTACCCTGAACAAATTGCTGAAATTTTAGGGCTAAAGTACTGATTTTGAGAATAAGTTTGTATATTTGAAGCCCGTATCAACCTATTATAGAGGGTGCCAAGACAGGCAGGCGGTGCAACAGTAGGGTGGATAGCGACTGTAAAGACGCTGTAAATCACCAAGTTGCGAAAGCTAGGATTACGAGTCAGTTGGCGAGTATGGTAGTCGAGGTGCAGCGATAATGTTGAGCGGATAACCAATAAATTTTGTTGCAACAATGAACAAAGATGCAATTATCAAGATGGTGAACGAGCAGATGTGGGCTAAGACCGACGCTGACGTTCCCCAGTTCCAGGCTGGTGACACTATCACCGTAACTTACAAGATCGTCGAGGGTAACAAGGAGCGTTTGCAGAGCTTCCGTGGTGTAGTTATCCAGATCAAGGGTTCGGGCAAGACCAAGATGTTCACCATCCGTAAGATCTCTAACGGTGTAGGTGTTGAGCGTATTTTCCCGCTCTACTCGCCCCACATTGAGAAGATCGAGGTTAACAAGTATGGTGTTGTTCGCCGTGCTCGTATCTACTACCTCCGTGATCTCACTGGTAAGAAGGCACGCATCAAGGAGAGACGAGTTTCGAACAAGTAGTTCGACTCCATCTTTCAAAGGTAAAACCCTCACCGCAAGGTGGGGGTTTTCTCATTCAAAAATGGCAATTTCGCAACACTCCCAACGCCCCGAAAAAAAATCTTGAAAAAATGTTAAAAAAAATCACTCTGGATAGTGTATAAACCGAAAATTATGCGTAATTTTGCGAGCAACAAAAAATATAAGCCCTATGTCATTTATCAATGAAAGGGTACAGCAGGAGGGTCTCACCTTCGACGACGTTTTGCTCGTACCCGCTTATTCCGAAGTGTTGCCGCGTGAGGTTAGTCTTAAGAGCCGTTTTTCGCGTAATATCAGTCTGAACATACCTATCGTGTCTGCTGCTATGGACACCGTAACCGAGTCTGCTATGGCTATCGCTATGGCACGCGAGGGTGGTATCGGCGTAATCCACAAGAATATGTCGATTGCCGAGCAGGCAGCGCACGTTCGCCGCGTAAAGCGTGCCGAGAACGGTATGATCTACGATCCGATCACTATCAGCAAGGATCAGACTGTTAGCGATGCGCTGGCAATGATGCAAGAGAACAAAATTGGAGGTATTCCCGTAGTTGATGACGAGCGTATGCTCATCGGTATCGTTACCAACCGCGACCTGCGCTTCCAGCGCGATATGTCGCGCCGCATCGAGGAAGTTATGACTCCGCGCGAGCAGCTTGTTACTACTCACAACCAGGCACTCGAGCACGCATCTGAGGTGTTGCTCAACAACAAGATCGAGAAGTTGCCCGTAGTTGATGACGAAGGTCATCTGGTGGGTCTTATCACATATAAGGATATTACCAAGGTTCAGGACCACCCGAATGCTTGCAAGGATTCGAAGGGTCGTCTGCGTGTAGCTGCCGGCGTCGGCATCACCGCTGACTTTATGGATCGTGTGAAGGCTTTGGTTGATGAGGATGTTGATGCAGTTGTGCTCGACTCGGCTCACGGCCACTCGGCAAATATCGTAAATGCACTACGCAAAATCAAAGAGGTATATCCCTCGCTGGATGTAGTTGTAGGTAACATTGCAACTGCTGAGGCTGCAAAGATGTTGGCAGAGGCTGGTGCTGACGGTATCAAGGTTGGTATCGGCCCCGGCTCGATCTGTACAACACGAATCATCGCCGGCGTTGGTGTTCCCCAGCTCACAGCTATCTACGACGCTGCAAATGCAGTGAAGGGTAGTGGCGTGCCCATCATCGCTGATGGTGGTCTGCGCTATTCGGGCGATCTGGTGAAGGCTTTGGCTGCAGGTGGAAATTGCGTAATGTGTGGCTCGATGTTCGCAGGTACCGAGGAGGCTCCGGGCGAGACTATCATCTACAATGGTCGTAAGTTCAAGAGCTACCGTGGTATGGGTTCGATCGATGCAATGAAGGCAGGTTCGGCTGATCGTTACTTCCAGGGTAAGGAGGTTAATGTCAATAAGCTTGTTCCGGAGGGAATCGTTGCTCGCGTACCGTTCAAGGGTACTTTGAGCGAGACCGTATACCAGCTCGTAGGAGGAATCCGCTCGGGTATGGGTTACTGCGGTGCTAAGGATATCGAGGCTCTGCAGCAGGCTAAGTTCATCCGCATCACAACATCGGGTATGAGCGAGAGCCATCCCCACGATGTGGCTATCACCCACGAGGCCCCGAACTACTCGGCTTAAAGCGAAAGAATTAAACATTTATATATAAAGAGAATATGAAGCAAGATATGATTGTAATCTTGGACTTGGGTAGCCACGAGAATACTGTGGTAGCTCGAGCTATCCGTGCGCTGGGCGTCTATAGCGAGATCTACCCGCACGACATTACCGTCGAGGAGTTGAAGGCCCTGCCTAACGTAAAGGGTATCGTTATCAATGGTGGCCCGAACAACGTAATCGATGGCGTAGAGATTGATGTTAATCACGATATCTATAACGCAGGCATTCCTGTGATCGCTGCTGGTCACCAGAAGGCTCTCTGCGAGGTTAAGCTCCCCGCATTCACTTCGGATGAGGAGGCTGCAAAGGTTGCCCTCAAGGATTTCGTATTCGAGACTTGCAAGGCTGAGGCTAACTGGAATATGGCTAACTTCGTAAACGACCAGGTTGAGCTCGTTCGTCGTCAGGTTGGCGATAAGAAGGTGTTGTTGGCACTCTCGGGTGGTGTTGACTCGTCGGTTGTAGCAGCTCTGCTCTTGAAGGCTATCGGTTCGAATCTCGTTTGCGTACACGTTAATCACGGTCTTATGCGTAAGGGTGAGTCGGAGAATGTTGTGGAGGTATTCCGCAACCAGCTCTGCGCTAACCTCATCTACGTTGATGCAACCGAGCGTTTCCTCACAAAGTTGGACGGTGTAGCTGATCCCGAGCAGAAGCGTAAGATTATCGGTGGCGAGTTCATCCGCGTATTCGAGGAGGAGGCACGCAAGTTGGACGGCATCGACTTCTTGGGTCAGGGTACTATCTATCCCGATATCATCGAGAGCGGTACCAAGACTGCAAAGATGGTTAAGTCGCACCACAACGTAGGTGGTCTTCCCGAGGATCTGCAGTTTGCGCTCGTTGAGCCTCTGAAGCAGCTCTTCAAGGATGAAGTTCGTGCTTGTGGTCTGGAGCTTGGTCTGCCTTATGAGATGGTTTACCGTCAGCCGTTCCCGGGTCCGGGTCTTGGCGTTCGTTGCTTGGGCGCAATCACACGTGATCGTTTGGAGGCAGTACGCGAGTCGGATGCAATCCTGCGCGAGGAGTTCGCAAAGGCTGGTCTGGATAAGAAGGTTTGGCAGTACTTTACCGCTGTGCCCGACTTTAAGTCTGTAGGCGTAAAGAATAACGCACGTTCGTTTGATTGGACTGTAATCATCCGCGCGGTGAACACCGTTGATGCGATGACTGCAACCATCGAGCCCCTCGATTGGGATGTTTTGCAGCACATCACTGCTCGTATCCTTGCCGAAGTAGAGAACGTAAACCGCGTATGCTACGACCTCTCGCCGAAACCGAGCGCAACTATCGAGTGGGAGTAATCGAAAATCCGCAATTCTGACTCAAGAATAAAATTCAAGGACTGCCACTCGAAAGAGAGGTGGTCCTTGTTGTTTTACTAACCGTAATAAACCTCTATTATGAAACGATTCGCAATGTTTGCAGCAGCGCTCTTTGCGACGGTATGCGTCTCGGCACAAAGCTACTATCCCGGCGATAAGGGCGTAATTAAGCGCGATGGTTACACTTATTGCTACATATTCAACGGAATGGGCAAACTACTGTTTAACGCCGACTGTAAATTCATTTACGAGCAGGAGACTTACAAGGGCTCAATGGTTGAGCCGACGGGTATGCGCAACTTCACGAAGGTCAATGTTACTCATTCACAGCTCAACGCCCTTGTAACTGAGCAGTTGAGTGCCGAGCAGAAGAAGATGATGGCGGGCCATCAGTTCTCGCCGCTTATGAACATCGACGCCAAGACTGGCAGAGTCGCAGACGTATGGTTTATCTTGGCCGGGGATGATAACTACCGCAACAAAATACCCGTTGAGACCTACCGCAAGATCGAGCTTGCACTGAAAGAGAAGGTGATATTCACCGTGACTGAGGAGTGTCGCAATCACAAAAACTTCTTCATCTATCCTGTAATGATTCAATTCTAAAATATCCGACAAAAAAGTCCGCCCGGCCTGCAATAGACCGGGCGGATTATTATTTCGAGCTAACGTTGAGCGCTACTTTGCAACCGAAACGGTTACCTGAGCGTCGATATCAGCCGAGGATGTACCGAGCGAAATGGTGTACTCACCCGGATTCACCTGCCACTTGTGGCTATTCTCATTCCAGAAGGCAAGATCCTTGTGCAGCAGATCGAAGCTTACAACCTCGCTTGCACCCGGAGCCAGCTTAACCTTCTTGAAGGCTTTGAGCTCCTTCTTCGGACGAGCCACGGTCGGATTGTTCTCAGTAACGTAGAGCTGAACGACCTCCGCGCCCTCACGCTTACCCGTATTAGTCAGCGTAACACTCACGGTTACAGGCTTTTTAGCCGAGATAACGCTATTATCAACCTTTGCATCGTTCAAAGCGAACGAGGTGTACGACAGACCGAAACCGAAGGGGTAGAGCGGCTTGATATTCTTAGACTCATACCAACGATAACCTACAAATACGCCCTCGCTATAGTGAACGTCGTAAGTTGCAGGGTGGAAGAGTTTCTCGTTAGGATTACCTACAGCCTTGCTCAAGCTTGCAGCCTTGGGAACAAGATTTGCAGCGGGCGAATCCTTGAACGAGCGCTCGATAGTCATCGGCAACTTACCCGAAGGATTCACGTTACCAACGATAATATCAGCGATGGCCTCAAAACCATTCTGACCAGGATACCAGCCATAGAGCACAGCTGCAGCCTTATCATTCCAGCCGCTCATATCGATACCTGAACCGCTATTTACCAAAACGATAGTGTTGGGATTAAGATCAACTGCAAGACGGATCAACTCCTCATCTGCTACGAGGAGAGCGAAAGGACGCTCAGTACCCTCACGATCCGAAGTACCTGTAGCACAAACTACGATATCGGCCTTGCGAAGCTCGGCCATTGTCGGCTTCTCGCGTACGGTAACCTTTGCACGAGTCACCGAGCGGAGTGCGTCAGCAGGAGTGATGTGGTTATAACCCTCCACCTTCGACGAGCCACCGCCCTGCGGCAACTTATTAGCCCAGGGACCGATAAGCAGAATCTGGCGATTGTCTGCGATAGGAAGAATGCCGTTATTCTTGAGCAGAACGGTACCCTCAGCAGCTGTCTGATACGAAACCTTCAGGTGCTCGGGCATCTTCGACACGAGGTGATCCTCATTGGGCTGGCCATTCTTGAAACGCTCATAGAGACCAAAACGAATGCAAGTTGCAATCATCGGGCGGAGCATCTTGTCGAGATCCTTCTCCGAAAGTTCCTTGCGATCAACAAGTTCGCGAACGCTTGCAGGGAAATCAAACTGCATATCGCCAGGCATCTCTACATTCTGACCCGAAAGAACAATCTTCTTCCAATCATAAACCGAGTGCCAGTCGGTCATTACCAGACCCTTAAAGCCAAGTTCGCCACGCAACAAGTCAGTAATCACATACTTGCTCTGGCCGCACCACTCGCCATTGAGAAGGTTGTAGGCAGTCATTACCGAAGCAGCACCGGCATCGATACCGGCCTTGAATGCGGGGGTATAGATCTCCATAATAGCACGCTCATCAACCACCGAATTTGAGTTGCGACGATAGAACTCGGTATTGTTGCAGAGGAAGTGCTTAAGGCAAGCGAGCGTACCTGTAGACTGCATACCCGTAACATAGTTCTCAACCATACGCGAAGCCAATACGGGATCCTCGCCAAGGTACTCGAAGTTACGACCGCACTGCGACGAGCGGTAGATATTCATACCCGGGCCGAGCAAAATACCCGCACCCGACATACGAGTCTCCTCACCGACAGCCTTACCGAACTGGTGAGCCAACTCAGGATTGAAGGTTGCAGCGATGGTAATGGTCGAGGGGAACTGCGTAGTGCGCAACGGGTGGCGCACCTCGTTCTGATCGGGAATAGAGTAGTTAATTCTCACACCCGAAGATGCATCAACCATAAATACGCGGGGTAGATCCTTCTCTGCCGCACCGGGAAGGAAGAACTTATTATGGCCGTGAGTCATCTCGATCTTCTCATCGAGCGAGAGGGTCTTAATCACAGCATCAGCCTTGCGATAGGCCTCGTCCCACTTCATCAGCGGCTGAGCCACTGCCGTAGCCGTTAAAGCAAACGCACAGAGCGAAAAGATTAGTTTTTTCATAATTATTTAAGTTTTAAGGTGTTTCATATAAGACTTAAGGAGGCTAAGAGGTTAGGGAATAAATCCTTAAACTCTTTAACCTCCTTAATTTCTCTACCAATGGGTAAGGACTACTTCTGCGCGGGCTGCTGTGCCGAAGCGTCAGCTACAACCATATTCTTATCTACGCGAAGTGTTACGTTGCCATCAACCTCGATAAGAATGGTAGTCTCCTTAATCTCCTTAACTACACCATAGATACCGCCTGCAGTTATAATCTTATCGCCCTTCTTAAGGCCATCACGAAACTTCTGCATCTCCTTACGACGCTTCGATTCAGGACGCCACATAAAAAAGTACATCACGGCAATCATTGCCACAATCATTACCCAGAATGTCCACGACTGCTGCTGCGGAGCCTCAGGTGCTGCTACAACCTCGGTTGCTACTTGAAGAAAGTTAATCATAATACTATATTATTAAATTGTTAATGTTTGCTTATCCGCATTATCTTGACAAAGATAACAAAATAATTGATAACTGACAATCGAGAATGGATAATTATACCCTCTATAGCGCTTTATTTATATTCCATTCGGATATAAACGCCACAAAACTACCAAATTACCCTGTGCTGGGCTGGATAAATTACTCGATCTCAGCCTCGATAAAGAGACGCAAGGGACGCTCGGCACCTGCGATATAGAAGTTGGCCAGCTTCATCTGCCAGCCATAGGCTCCACGCGAATCAAACTCGATACGGATCTGACTCTCGCCACCCGGCATAATGGGTTGTTTGGTATAGGTGATAGTCGCACAATGGCAGGTGGTCTCGTGGCGCAGGATAACCAGCGGCTCCGAGGTAGAGTTCTTTACGGCAATCGTCTTCACGGCAATCTCGCCCGAGCGCATACGTCCAAAATGGAGCGTATCGGTCACGCCAACCGAGAGTAGCGAGTCGGCAAACTCGACACTCTGACTCGCATACTCAACCTTAGCCTGTGGCTCGGCGCAGGCAACCACTGCTACCGCAACTACAAGAGCCACAAAGATTTGAGCGAGCGACCTCATCTTAAAGTAGAGATATTACGATTAGGATTAGAGCAATCCGCGACCGCTCTTATTAACCTTACCCTCCTCAGTCAGTGCCTCGACAACCTTATCGAGCACACCATTGATGAAGGTGCTGCTGGTGGGCGACGAGTAGTACTTCGAGAGTTCAATATACTCATCAAGCGACACCTTTACCGGAATCGATGAGAACGAAACAATCTCGGTAATTGCCACCGACATAATCAACTTATCCATAAAGGCCAGACGCTCAACATCCCAATTGTGAGTAAAGCGATCCAAATAGAGCTCGTTCTGGCCAAACTGAAGCGCCGACTTAGCAAAAAGTTCCTTCGCAAAGATCAGATCCTCCTCACTCTTGAACTTAGGCTGCAGGCGCAACTCCTCGTGCGACTCGCGCATATTCGAGAGGGTACGAACAACCACCATCAGAGCATAACCCAGATCGTCAGACCAATAGATCGATTGCTCCTCCAGCGACTCCTCCAGCGCCACATTATCCTCAAGACAATTCACATAGAAGTCGGTAACCAGCTGCAAATCCTCCTTGAACGAACGGTTCTGCGACTGCATATACTTCATATAGAAAGAGCTATGAATCAGCGAATTATAGATATTCTTGATGAGTTCGGGATAGCGACCCCAGCCGAGCGAGTGCTTCGAGAGGAACGACTGCACAGCCTCGCTCTCGGCGATGCGTGCAACGACTACATTCTCAACGAATTTACGATTGGGATTCAGGTCCTCATAGGTTGGCAGTTTCTTCTGACGCGCAATCTCCTGACGCTCCTCGGCGTAGCGTGCGACATCAACAATAAGTCCCAGCATCTGGATATAGAGTTCATAGGTCTTATCGATCGACAAAACAAGACTCTTCTCCGAAGCCTGCAAATTATCGGAC
>JAGBVQ010000181.1 GCA_017630245.1 Alistipes sp.
AGAAGAACAACTTTGTTGTTTGGTAGAATTTGTATTGCGTTGATATTTTAACTTGACTTTTTATAGTTAAACAGTTATAATATTCTTCGTCACTGTTGTCTATACTGTTAATGAGAAGATCAGTACCGAGAGTGCAGATAATTGGGTTCAGCACACCGAGACCTTCCAGCTCTTTAATTACTCGCCGATCAACTACCAATCGGGACACCGCATAGTATATACCGCAACCATCGACTCGGGAGTTAACCTCCAAGGCACTATTGCGGAGTGGAAAGATGTGGACTACATCGAGGGTACTATTTTACCGGAAATCTAATGTAAATACAGAACGCAGAGATGAAGATATTTCCTATATATAGATATGCGTGGGTTGTGGCATTGGCTATGGCCCTTATGGGTTGCGTTGCTGGTGAGGATATCGACTCGCCTGATAATATGAAGATTCGCCTATGGGCAGGAATCGATAACGCTTCGGCAAATAAACTGAGTACCCGAGGCGATGCAAACTCTACGAGTGGCATCCTCACACCTACAACAAACGAGAAACTCACGATCGGTATGGTGCGTATCGACGAGCTCTACTCGGACGACTACCCCGCATTCGTTAATTGCGGTAACGACGGCAAACCAAACCCGATCAAGGCAGAGCTCGATCTGCCCGATCCGAATAATAGCTACTATCGCGACATCAACTTCCTGAGTTCGTCGCAGTTCTTCTACACGGCCAACGACATCGTAAAATTTGCGGCGTGGTATCCCTATGACGAGACCTGCGTGTATGAATCAACCGCCGAGAAGACAACCGTAAAGTTCCCTATTCCGGGCGATGTGGATGTGATGTATGGAAATGTTTCGACGGGTTCACAGACCAATGGTTTCGATATAATGACCTTCGACCACGCACTCTGCGTATATCGAATATACATATACTGTATGCACGGAGGCGACGAGGGTTCGAATTGGGGTCAGCTCCAGACGATGACGATGGAGGATCTGCCGGCGTCGTGTACCATAACTCTACCAAACCAAAAGGATGGCGATGCTGCAAAAGTCTTTACTATCGAATATGATGGAGAGCAGGATATAGAGTTGGACGATCCGAGCAACAATATCTACTTCAATCCCGGAAATGACATTCCTGTGGGATTGGCTAACCGCCATTTGGCAGCAAAGTGTATCTCGGCACCTCCGGCAGATGGTCTGCTCCATATCAGCCTCACTACAAGCAATGCAGTGGCTCGCCAGAGAGTATCAATTGCCCGAAACTTCCAGGCGGGACACGCCTACGATATCGTTCTGCGATTCTCGGACCACGGCCTTATAAATGCCGATGTATCGGTTGCTGATTGGACCAAGCACGACCACGATGTAAATCAGGATGTAACGGTAGATATGTTCTACGACCTTTCGCGCTATGGTACGGCAAACTGCTACCTGATCAATTCGGCAAACTATGGCTATAGTTTTGACGCTACGGTAAAGGGTAATGGCGACAGCTCGCTTGTGGGCAATGTCGACACCACGCTCGAGCCGGGTTATATCGACATCTTGTGGGATGATATGCCGAAGGTTAATGGAGAGCCGACCGTACAGCTCGCCTCGAACTACCTCTCGAACCATCGAGTATTGTTCAAGGTGCTTGGCAACCCCAACAATATCGACGATAAGGCACTCCAAGCAGAGGGCAGTGTCATAATCGCAGCCTACAAAGATAGCTCCAAGAGCGAGATTTTGTGGACTTGGCATCTTTGGCTTACCGACCGAGTAAATAACCACGGTAACCCTAACGGCTATATCGTTCAGGATAGAAATCTCGGTGCTGTTGCACCCGCACCGGATGGCAATGGAGGTGAGAATATGTATGGTTTGTACTACCAATGGGGGCGCCCGACTCCATTCCGAGCTAACGTTGCTAAAACTGCCACCACCAAACAGGCCGCAACGGCGGATGAGGCTGTGCAACACCCGACAATGCTTTATGGTAGCGGAGCCTCGAATGGCGACTGGCTCGCCACTACCAATAACCAGCTGTGGGGTTATCAAAATGACTTTACCAAGATTCAGAAGACCATCTACGATCCGTGTCCGCAGGGATATATGGTGGCCGACAAGCGAGTTTGGGAGAGCGTTGCTACCTATCAGACAACAGACGGATGGCAAGAGGGAGGTCTGGGTGCTAAAATCGAGGTCTCGGGCAACACCATTTGGTATCCGATTCAGGGCTATATTGATGCCAATGGCTCGGCAAATACGGCTGTAAGTCAGGTGCGTCTATGGTCGAGTGTGGTGGATATAAACAATACCCAGTACCCATACGAGTTGCGCTACAATAGGAGTAGCGATGCAACCGTCACACCGTCGCAATATCGCAATGTCGCACTGCCCGTGCGATGCGTATCGGGATTCTCGACCGAGAATATTACCAATCTGAGCGCTGCGCAGACGGCAAACTGCTATATGGTTCACCGTCCGGGTTACTACAAGTTCAAGGCTACGGTACGAGGCAATGGTGTAACGCAGCTTTTGGCAACCAGCAACAACACAACTATAGTTAAAGATATTGCCGATGGTATGTCCGGTGATATTACCCCCGCAAAGGTAGATTTCTTGTGGTATCAGGGAGATTTCAACGACGGTTGGACCAATGATAAGAGAACACCGGACCAGAACGAGATACCTATGATTCTGATGAATAACGGCAAGCCCGACGAGAGTGGCTATGTAACCTTCTATGTGGGTGAGTTCCATAAGGGAAATGTCGGCTTGGCAGCATACGACAATACGGGTAACATCCTATGGTCGTGGCATCTGTGGTTTACCGACACGCCCGAGGATATAGCCACCGGAAACTATGCCTTAATGGATAGATTCCTGGGTGCAACCTATGCTCCTACGATCAGCGGAAACAGCATCACATTTGCCAACAATAATCAGCAGTTGGCTACATACGGTTTCTACTACCAATGGGGAAGAAAGGATCCATTCTATGGTCCTCGTACCGTTAATGCCACCGACAATACCAACAACGACACACCGCAATGCTCGACCTATTGGACCAAAGCATACAACGGAGAGTGGAGTGCCCGTGATACCTTCGACACCGCAGGTCAGGTGCGTGTAAGTGAGGCACCGGCAACGCCTCGAATCTTCCGTAAGCGAAGTGGAACAAGCGACGGTGGAGATAATAGTTTCTGGTATACATCCGACATTGTGACATCTAAAACATCTCAACATTTGTGGGGATATGGTCAGGTTGGTAACGCTGAAGGACAGGGTTATACAAAGACTATGCACGATCCTTGTCCTCCGGGCTATATGGTAATGTACCACCAGGTGTGGTTCTACAACAATAACCAAAATATTAGTTACGCAGGAAGTAGTACCGGTGGTACGAATTTGACAAATGAGGATGATTTCCATAACGGAGGAATCGTACTCACCAAGAGTGGCTTTGATCGTGCTTGGTATCCTTTCACCGGATTTAGAAATGGTGGTAGTGGTCGCGTTAGCACTACAGGAGAGGGTCGCATTGCCTCTTGTATGCCCTATTCTACTCATAACACACGAGGCTACAACTACACCCGAACCAGTACCACACAATATAGCGATTATGGTAGTGCGGTTGCGCGAGTTGTCCGCTGTATGAAAGAGTAAAAAAGGAGGAGAATGAAGATTATGAGATATATACTGAACAGATTGACCATTGTGGCAGCTGCAACGCTTGCCCTAACCTCGTGCGTCAACGACGAGGAGATCGGTATCGTCACAGGTGGAGGTGGTACGGGCTCAACTCCGTCTACCACTATCACGCCCTCTTGCCGTATCGAAAACCTGAGCGCAACCCGCGCCAACGACTCCGGCATTATGATGCACTCTCTTATCGACCAGGTAACCACCAAGCAGCTCGATTCGAACTTCTTGCGTATTGACGAGGATATGGCCGAGAATCTCGATGGACTCTACACCTTTACGGGCGATGATCCGACCACTCCCTACCTCACCAACTGGAATAAGGCCTATGTGCTCGAGGCGACCATTATCTCTTCACCCGACAATACCGAGAATATCCACTACCGCTCGGTTTCGCTTGCACCTACTCAGCAGTACAAGATGAATATCGTCGAGCGCAAAGTTGGCGACGAGGTCCAGGTCGATACTACCCACTTCTACCACACCCGTATGGTGGGCTGGTACCCCAAGAACTGCAAACTGCCCGAGTATGAGGGCGAGCCCGTTGCAACAAGATTCGACGCGTGGGAGGATTTCAACACTGTGCGCATAAACGAGAAAGTGGACACCGATGGCGACGGCACTGAAGAGGATATTGTAGGCCTTCATTTCAAGAATTTCAATGGCGAGACCGATATTATGGTCAGCAACGTCTGCGAGGCACAGCCGTGGCACAAGTACAACGCAACGGATCCTCACGCAAGCGACATCCACCCCGACGGTATAAGCAATATCTATCGCTATCCGTTTGGTCACAACTTCTATTCGCCCGTCTACTCCAACTACTTCACCTACCGCCACTACCGTTCGGCGATTCGTGTTTCGGCCTATGCCGACCAGAGTGCGCAGAGCCTCTCGATGTGGGGCGAGATTCAGGATGTGATTATCCGCAATCAGCCGACCTCGTGTAAGATCTGGCTGCCGACCGAGTTGAATCAGTTCGGCGAAGTCTACGAGTGGGGCGATCGCAAGCACCAGAAGATTGTGCGCACCGCGATGTTTGGCAACGACAGCAACCACCCCGAGTACCACGAGGAGGCTAAATACCCTATCTCGATGGAGGGCTCGTCGCTGAAGAACAACCTCTATCTCGGCTACTCGCTGATCGAGCCTAATAGGGATGTGGAGATCGAGGTACACACTCTGTCGGGTGTCTACACAACCACCATCACGGCGCATCATATACACCATCACGAAAATGGCGAGGTGGAGGAGATCGACCTCTTCAAGCCCGGATTTATCTACCATATCACACTAAACTTCCAGACCTCGGGAACCATCAGTGCAATCCTCGAGAGGGAGGGCGAAGAGCGCTATTACGACCTCTCGCTCCTGCACGAGTATGACATTGATCCCGACGCCGACACAGGCTCTGTCGAGGTCTTCAAGATTGCCAACTGCTACGTTATCGACCCGACAAAGGATGAGTTGAAGGTTGAAGACGAGAATGGTAACAAGGTGCCATACGACGGCTACTGCTTCCTCGGCACCATTGTCGGCAACGGTCAGGCAGGTATTATCTCGTCGGGTTCGCAGAAACTCTACCCCGAGAACGAAGAGATTTCTCCCGTGTCAGCCCAACTCTTGTGGGAGAGCGAACTCGGTCTGATCACCAATGTCGAGTTAAAGTTCGGCTATGTCCGCTTCAAAGTCCCGAAGGGCGAGTCAGCTCGTGGAAATGCCGTTATTGCAGTCTATGACGAGAAGGATAATGTTCTCTGGTCGTGGCATATCTGGATCACCGAGTCGCCCGAAGAGGTCGAGATCGAATTGGGCGAGGGCGATCACCACACCATCAAAATCCTCGATCGTAACCTCGGTGCAACACTTGCAACCTGCAACAATGACAACGATGCGCTTAAAACCTACGGATTGTACTATCAGTGGGGCCGCAAAGACCCCTCGATGGGACCCGAATCCTACGACTACAGCCTTGTCAACCTGATTACAGCCCCATACTACGACTACTCGTCGGACAAGAAGAGCGCAGCCGAGGTTTCGCAGTTCCCCAGACCTACGCTCAAAGATGCTATCGAGCATCCGATGTATCTGATTCTGCCCTCGGAGCAGACTCTGGACTACTCGTTCAACTGGCTCTACAATCGTTACGACTTCCTTTGGGGATACAACGATGCTACGGGTATGACATCGAAAACCATCTATGACCCGTGTCCGTATGGCTATCGTGTGCCAAGTAGTGAGTTGAACCACATCTTTACAGATACAAATGGTACCGGTCAGGCAGGCACATACGGCTATACCCGCACCTTCAACGGCAAGAGCCTCTTCTTCCCCTATGCCGGCTACAAGGGTGTGGACGTAGGTATGACTTCGGTGTCGTTGCCTTGGAAGTATGTAGGACAAAAGGGTGATTATCAATCCTCTATGTATTGTAAGGATACCGAAGCAGGAACTACAGTCGGCATTAGCCACTATATGCACCGTGAGCGCATCTACATCTCGAAGGAGGAGGAGTGGGAGGAGCTTAATGTGGGACATTACGCCGCACATATGACCCCCTGCTACGCCAACCGTCGTACAGCTGCTCCTGTTCGATGCGTAAAGGATCAGATGATTGGTAGTATCGATGGCACGGTTAGCGTCGATGCCGACAACTTGGTGGCTGGCTCGATTGTCAACATCAAGTATAATGCACACTCCTATGGTAGTGCTATCCAAAAGGCAATCATTAAGGCTGAGTACACAACAACCAGCGGAGTCAAAGAGGTAGTAACCGTGCGCGAATCAAGCTATAGCGGAGTCTACAATATCGAGGACTCGGCTCCGTACCACATCCCCGAAAATTGCAACGATAGCGGAATTATCTTCCGACTTATCGTTACCAACGAGCACGGACTCTCCTACTCGGATGATGTTAAGTTGATTAAACTCACGGTTGATGCGTTTTTCTTGCAGTGGAATGACTCGAAGAGTGATAGCTTCAACAATAACACCCCGGGTTACGCAATTGTCGGCCAGACGATCAGCTACTATGTCGGAGTATGGGCAAGCAATACGCCCACCTCGGTAACTATCGACGGCCAGAGCGCAACCAAATACACTGGTAGTGACGTAGTGTGTCCTGATGGCGGCGTAGCCTCGGAGAGTGTTTGGTGCATCGACAAGGCGTGGAGCGCGAGGGGTAACCACGATGTGACGGTCAGCGTTGAGGTCAATGGCACCACCTTCGAAAAGGTGGTTGGCTCGATAAAGGTTGCCAGCTTGAATCTCGACAATGCCACTAATGACCTCAGCGACGATGGCAGTACAATGTATGTTATGCAAAATACTAGCTACGGGAATACATATCTAACAACCCGTGGCGACAATACAGCGGCAAGCACCACCTTGGACTATAATTGTATTGTTACCGTAGATGCTAACAAGATAAAGAGCGTTGCCAAGAATCAGTACTTTAACGGAACAAATAACAATGTATCGTTCAATGGTACCGGTACAAACTACAGTATCAATAGACAAGGTAATAATGATTACTATCGTGTATCGGTAAGGATCGACAACACTAACTACTACCTTCGTCAAACGTCGGATACGGC